>JBDNGV010000232.1:0-7391 GCA_041689125.1 Daejeonella sp. | reverse complement strand
TAATACTTATGCTGCAAGAATTATGGCCTATTCACCTAGGAATAAAGCTCAATTGGCAGCTGTAAACTGGGCAAAAGTAAAAACTTATGCTGATGGTGGTCTGACTTCTGATTTTGTTGTAATGCAAGATGGATATGCTAAATGGTACGATGAAGCAGGTGATTATCTTGTTTATCAGGGATGGGGTGTTACCGACAATTATGTTGTTAACATGATGGATCCATCAAAACCAAAGCATTGGACTGATGTATCTACTTTCCCTTATCCAACTCGTTCTACTGACCCTGCCGATAAGCGTATATTCTCTGATTATGAATATGTTGCATCTCAGTGGTTTCAGGCAGCTAGAGGTTTTTACCATTATTCTCCTTACAGAAATAAGAGATATGATGAAATGTATGTTGCAGCTGTTGGACCAAAACCGCAGATTATGAAGGCAGAGAATGATATGCTGAAAGCCGAAGCTAGAGCTTATACTTCTGACTTGCCGGGAGCAGTCACAATTATCAATGCCAGTACCCGTAAAACACGTGGTCAAATGGCTGATGTTGCCGCAGTTTCTGCTGATGTTATCCAGGCTATTCATCATGAGCGTCACGTTGAGATGTATACTACTGGTTTCGGACTTCAATTCTTCGAAATGAGAAAATTAGACTTATTGCAAAAAGGTACACCATTGCAATTCCCAATTCCTGCAAAAACTCAAGAAACTATGGGTCTGCCACTTCCTTTCTATACTTTCGGAACGGTAGCTAAAGCTGATGGTATAAATACATCAGATAAAGGTTGGAGATAATTTATCTCAATATCTTATAAACAGAAAAAGCGGATATTATCCGCTTTTTCTGTTTATATAATTTTTCAGGGATTTATTTCTTATCCACACTGTACTTACCTGGTCCAATAAAAATTAAAGCTAAAAACATGAATCCAGTTTCGATAGCCTGAGAAGCAGACATAAAATCCTCTCCGCTTTTCAGGTGCATTATAGCTGCAACTAGCAGGTTAAATGTTAGTAACATACACACTGGCCTGAATGCAAGTCCTAATAAAATCAAAAATCCTCCGAACGTTTCTGTAATGCCTGCCAAAAGTCCCCAAACTGCCGGCGCAAATGTGATACCTAGATGCTTCATTGCCCCACCAAGTGCCTCCCATTGTTCGGGCCCACCTAAAAGTTTAGGATAACCATGAAGCATAAACATAGTTCCGAGGCCAATTCTAACAATTAATAATCCGGTATTTCTGTATTTCCCTAATGAATCTAATATTGCCATTTTTAAATATATTATTTTGAAGTATAGGTTACAAAGATGATTTGGCTTCTATTATAGAATAGCTTAGACGAACCTGCAGCCCCTCTACCCTTAAGTTGCTCATTCTTCCAAATATTAAAGCGCGATTATCCTGAATATGCCCTGCCGGGAAATTAAAACAAACCGGATAGTCAAATTCTTTAACATGTTCCATGATAATTTGTTCGGAAGTTTGCCCAAATGGGATATCATTATCTTTCAGTTCGGTAAACCCTCCAATAATTAATCCTTTCAGATTGTTCAATTTTCCTGAACGTTTTAAATTCCACATCATTCGGTCTATAGAATAAAGGTATTCTCCGATGTCTTCCAAAAAGAGAATTTTACCAGAGTAATCTTGTTCAGAAACTGATCCGGCCATCATAACTAGTAGACTCAGGTTTCCACCAATCAATATACCATCAGCTTCACCGCTACGGTTATTTGCTTGACTCCTATAACTATAATTGAATTCCTTATTGAAAAGTGCTTTTCTTAAGGTTTCTAGGGAAATTTCTGAACCTTCCCTGATGGTTAAGGGCATTTGTCCGTGAATACTTTCAGTTTCATACAAAGCCTGAATATGGCTATGAAGTATAGTGATATCGCTGAATCCTATAATCCATTTAGGACGATTCTTGAAACCGGAGAAATCAAGCCGGTCAATGATGCGGATAGTTCCATATCCTCCGCGTGCCGCAAAAATAGCTTTAACCGATGGGTCATCAAGAAAACGTTGAAAATCTGTTGTGCGCAAATCATCGCTTCCGGCAAATTGGTGCCATGAAGCATTGACGGTTTCCCCAAGTATGACATTTAGCCCCCAAGATTCCAGGAGGTTGACAGCATCTTCAATGTTTCGCGGAAGTTTTTTTGCTGGACAAGTTACGGCCACAGTGTCCCCCGGCTGCAAATATGATGGAGTTTTATATGGATTGTTTTCTTTTGTCAATTTTATGATCTCTTATTTATATTTCTTTTAAGGTTTTTTCTGGAATATTACCTCTGGTTTTGATGCTTGTCTGAAACCAAATTTACAAATTACATTCACAACAAATTGACCCGACATGCCATTAGTAATTTAGCTCATTAGCCTTTATCTTTGCAAATAAAAAAAACAAATAATATTCTGATTTTGGGAAACGATAAATTCAAAAGATATACAGTTACTGCAGCCCTTCCTTATACAAATGGTCCGGTACATATCGGTCATTTGGCGGGGGTATATATTCCGGCAGATATTTATGTCAGGTTTCTTAGATCAACGGGAAAAGATGTCATTTTTGTTTGCGGATCTGATGAACATGGAGTACCAATTACTCTTAAAGCACGTAAGGAAGGTATTGAACCGCAGCAGGTGGTTGATAAATATCATAAGATCATTGGTGATTCATTTCGAGATTTTGGAGTTTCATTTAATATTTATCACCGGACTTCTTCTGAAACTCATCATGAAACCGCATCCGGATTCTTTAAGACACTCTATGATAAAGGTGTTTTCAATGAAGAAGAAACCGAACAATATTTTGATGAAAAAGCAGGTCAGTTTTTAGCTGACAGATATATTATTGGAACGTGTCCGAACTGTGGTAATGAGGAAGCTTATGGTGATCAGTGCGAAAAGTGTGGGACTTCCTTAAGTCCAACGGAGCTTATCAATCCTAAGTCAACCTTATCTGGTGCTCAACCCATATTAAAGAAAACCAAGAACTGGTTTCTTCCATTGGATAAAATGCAGCCCCAAATAGAGGCCTACATCGATTCTCATAAAGAATGGCGACCGAATGTGTATGGGCAATGCAAATCATGGCTTAGCGGCGGCCTACATCCCCGTGCGATGACCCGTGATCTTGACTGGGGGGTTAAATTACCGGTTCAGGGTGCAGACGGAAAAGTATTATACGTTTGGTTTGAAGCACCTATTGGGTATATCTCTGGAACCAAAGATCTTTGCAACCCTAATTTGAGTGCTGAAAAAAAATCTGATTATTATTTAAATGATTCCTTAAAAACCACAGATACTTGGGAGAAATACTGGTATTCTGATGATACCAAACTAGTTCATTTTATAGGCAAGGATAATATTGTTTTCCATTGTATCATATTCCCTGCCATTCTTATGGCACATGGGCAGTACCATCTTGCTGATAATGTGCCGGCAAATGAGTTTCTAAATCTCGAAGGTGATAAGATCTCTACTTCCAGAAATTGGGCGGTTTGGCTGCATGAATATTTGCAAGATTTTCCAGATAAACAGGATGTGCTTAGATATGTTCTTACTGCTACAGCGCCTGAAACGAAGGACAATGATTTTACTTGGAAAGATTTTCAGGCCCGAAATAATAATGAATTGGTTGCCATATTTGGAAATTTTGTGAACAGGGTGTTGGTATTATCACATAAGTATTATGATGGGAAGGTATTGATGGGCTCTGAATTAACAAGTGCCGACAAAAGTGTATTGGAGGAATTAAAGGAATACCCGGCAAAAATAGCTTCATCCATTGAGCAATATCGTTTTCGGGAAGCCCTATCGGAATTTATGAATTTGGCTCGTTTGGGTAATAAATATCTAGCAGATGCTGAGCCTTGGAAACTGATTAAGACAGATGAAGAGCGGGTTAAAACAATCCTGAATGTTGGATTACAGATTACCGCTAATCTTGCCATACTTGCTCAACCATTCCTTCCTTTCAGCTCCGGTAAATTGTTTCAAATGCTAAATTTGGATATTCTTGATTGGCCTAAAGCTGGAAATGCAGGTTTGCTACCGGTCGGGCATCAGCTTAATGAGGCAAGTTTGCTTTTTGAAAAGATTGACGATGAAGAAATAGAAGCACAGATCAAAAAACTAATGGATAGTAAAAAAGCCAATGAATTGGCAGCAATAAAAACTCAAGAATCAAAGCCAAATATCAGCTTTGAGGAATTTTCGGCTATGGATATCCGTATTGGAACGATTCTTTCTGCTGAAAAGGTGGCAAAAACCAAAAAACTATTAAAGCTTCAAATCGATACCGGAATAGATCAACGAACTATAGTTTCTGGAATTGCTGAATATTTTGAACCTGAAAATATCATTGGTAAACAGGTTTCAGTGCTGATTAACTTGGAGCCTAGAGAGATAAAAGGAATATTATCACAGGGTATGATTCTGATGTCTGAAAACTCGGATGGAAATCTTAGTTTTGTAGCACCTTCGGCAGTAATAAATAATGGCAGTGTGGTAAGGTAATATCAGGTCCCGTAGTTCAACGGATAGAATAGAAGTTTCCTAAACTTTAGATGTGGGTTCGATTCCCGCCGGGACCACAAAACATTGTAAAGCGGAAAATTTCCGCTAAGACCATAAAAATTAAACCTTAATATGTATTATCTTTTATTTCCTTATCAAGCATGAAAAAATTATTAATTATTTGTTTTCTACTGGTTTCCCAACTGAGTTTTGCTAAAAAGGTAGACAATCGTTATTTTGAATTGAGAGTATATTATTGTAATCCGGGTAAATTAGATGCTTTAATTGACCGATTCAGGGATCATACAGTACCCCTGTTTAAAAAGCACGGAATTGACGGTTTGGGTTATTGGGTGCCAACTAAAAATCCTGATAATGCATTCTATTATCTGATGGCATACCCAAGCAAGGAAGCCAGAGATGCATCCTGGAATGATTTCGGAAAAGATCCGCAATGGCAGGAAGCTGCGAAAAAATCTGAAGAAAATGGAAAATTAATTGCAAGAGCCAATATTTATTTTCTTAAGGCGACCGATTTTTCACCTAAAATTAAACCTTCAAAAGGATCGGCAATGCGTACTTTCGAAATGCGTATTTACGCTGCAATGCCTGAGAAACTTCAGAATCTTGAATCCAGATTCAGAGATCATACAATGAAGATTTTCAAAAACAATGGGATGCGGAATATAGCTTATTTTACGACTATAGAAAAAGATCCAGCTGTTCAAGCAAAACTTTTGTATTTTCTTGCATATGAAAATGAAGAGGCAGGCAAATTGGCTTGGCAAAATTTCCGTAAAGATCCAGAATGGATAAAAGCCAGCACAGCATCTGAAGTTAACGGTAAATTGGTTGAAAAGGTGGAATCTGTATATATGAAGCCAATGGACTTTTCTAAATTCAAGTAAATCTGCACTGAATTTTGTAATTTAAATAAATGATTAAGGGCGCCATAAATAAATATGGCGCCCTTAATCATTTCCATTCTGCACTAATAATTCTGTCAATATTAAAGGGATTTTAATGCAATTCTACTGTTAGGCTCAAATTCTATCTGCATAAAACCTAGTTCAGATTCTCTTATTTTTACTTTCCCGCTGATCTTTTGCTCAAACTTACCAAAAGGTGATTTTACTTTAAGACTTCCGCCTTTTTCGGATAGGATACTGAGTGAAATAACTTTTCCATTCCTTTTCTCTGCGCTTACCAAGAAAGCGCCTTCAGCTCTCAATGTCCTAAATGATAAATTTTTCCAGCCTACAGGGATTGCAGGAAATACCTCCAGAAAGCCTGCATGAGACTGGATCAACATTTCCTGTATTCCGGCAGCGAAAGCAAAATTTCCCTCCAGAGTAAAGGGACGATAAACAAAATCGGAGTAGCCGGATTTTGTCTGGTCTCCATTTAAATGGAAGCTGTTAGTTGAACAGAATGCAGTTGAGAAAATGGTTAATGCTTTTGCAGCGCCTTCTCCATCTTTTGCTCTCGCTTTGAGATTGCCCAGCCATGCGTATGAATATCCGCACCATAATTTTGGACCAATATCATCTAATAATTTAATACTCGACCGGATTATATTTTTTGCCTCATCAGAATCTTCCCATTTAATCAAACCCAATGGGTGTATGGCCATCGTATTTGAAAAATGACGATGAGATTCGCTGTA
This sequence comes from Daejeonella sp., assembly GCA_041689125.1. Lineage (GTDB taxonomy): Bacteria > Bacteroidota > Bacteroidia > Sphingobacteriales > Sphingobacteriaceae > Daejeonella. The sequence goes on along the minus strand of JBDNGV010000232.1, from coordinate 1,195 downwards.
TGGAAAATCAGGAGATATCATCAATTCATTGTTTTTTGAAATAGCAAGTTCGGGCAATTGCTCATTTATTTTATCCCAATGTTCCGCTTCTTCTTGCAAGTTTAATTCTCTTGCCAGTTCAGCTGCTGTTTTGAAATTAAACTTCAGGAGTGATAGGTCGTAATTTGTTGTTTGGGTAAACCAGGCACTACTTTTGTTATCATTAATCTCCGGGCTAGAACTAATTACAAGTTTACGCTTGCCTGTTCCCGCATCCAATACTGAAATTTGTTCTAGAAAAGTAGCTGTGGATTTAATCCATGGATAGGCTTTGTTTTTAAGAAAATCTCTATCCATAGTGTAACGCCATTGCAGGTAATAATGCTGGGAGATCCAGGCAGAGACTGTTGGAGAAAGCGAGTATTGGATCCATCCCCCCATTTCGGTCCCATCGAGGGTAGTTACTCCGGGTACTGCGATTCCTTCTTTGCCAAAGAATAATTTGGTATATCGTTTATAGTTCTCCTTATTAGCTTCAAAGTGATCCAGGTAGCCCATTGCTTCTTCAAGGTGATTGGCACTATAGGAAGGCCAATAGCTTAGCTGGGTATTCAAGTCATGATGAAAATCTCCTTTCCAAGGAGGTATTCGTCCATTATCAGCAGACCAGATAGCCTGCAAAGAAATAGGTGGTGCATTTTGGCGGGCCGTAGATCCAAATTTATACTGCTCCATTTCCCATTGATGTTGGAGTATTTGATCAGGAATATGAAGATCCGATTTGGCCCAAAACTTTGTCCACCATGCCAAATGACTTTTCCTATTCTCAACATAACCTGTCTTCAGTTTTTGCTGCAGACTTATTAAATCTAAATTTTTTTTGAAAACATCAGGATTACTTCGGATAGTCCAGATCCCTTCTACAGTTTTTGCATCTATCTTTTTCCAAACTACTATTACGTCATAGGAGAATCCGCCCCAGCCTTTTTGGTGATAGCTTATACTATTGGTTTTTCTATCTATACTACCTTGTTCATATCCCAAACGTCCAAGATCATCTCCTCCAACTGGATCACCGCTGATCTTGACCGCAGCTTGATAAGCTGGTGGAATCAATTCAATATCAAAATCTTTCGCAAGGTTCTCAAACCTGAACCATCCCACAGGATCTAAGGCATGAACGTAGGAGGTCAGTCGGGTACCGTTCTTCCAACTG
>JBDNGV010000231.1:0-5944 GCA_041689125.1 Daejeonella sp. | reverse complement strand
TAGATTGGCTTTATTCTTCCTTTGTATTTCTTTCAGAATAAGAAATACAAGCAAAACAAGAAGGCCTGCGATGATATAGCCGTTTTCCATATTAAGGCTTATTGCGCTTCAAATTATTAAAATACTCTGCAGACAGGGCCGATCCAGGTCCAGTGCTTTTTGCCTGTGGAACCTTGGTTTTTTCCCTGATCATTTTCTGAAATGCAGATTCTAAGGCATTGATATCTTTAAGGTTTATTTTATTTCCTGTATTTAGGATTCTACGAAGTGCTGAAAGTGCATCCAGAAATATCGCCGGTTCTGTAGCCGCACGTTCGGCCAGCTGGATTCCAGAGTTTTGAAGAATCATCCGATCCTCAGAACCCAGATCCGCTCCATTTTTCAAGCGTGCCAGCACTGCGGTGGATCTTTTAATGGCGTTTTGCCCGTCTTCTCTTTTTCCTGATTTACGTTCAGCTAAAGGCTGGATAATTTTATCGAGATCGCCACTCAGCCTCTTCTCTGCCTTAATTTGCGGAGGCTTGAAGGCCGATTTGGCAACATAGACTCTTGATTTTTGCTGTAAATCTTTAAGTAAGCGAAGGGCTTTATATTCAAAGGGCAAGGCCTCTTCAGGTTTATAAGTTCTCAAACGCAATTCAGATTTCCACATTTCTCCAAGTGTGGCCTTTAGCTGGGCTTTCAATTCAGGTTCAAAGAAGGTGGCATCTTCAGCAATATCATGTTTATGAGAATAGCCTTCAAGCATTTTTTCGGCATTGCCAAAATCAGCGGCCTCATTTTCCGCATGATCTTCGTGTTCTTCCCCAATCTCTTCATCTGTTTCTTCACCAAGAAATTTGCCATAGCGCAGACGCAAAAGTTTTTGGTCAATGCCCAGATTATTACTGCGATTCTTAAAATCTGTTTCAGTGATCTGCTTCTTTTCTTTAATGAGTTTTTCAGTATCAATTATGATCTGCCTCTGACTCCTGAAATATTCCGGAACCAGATTTACCCCAGAAATCATCCCATCCATGCTCATCAATTGAGCGGTATCTTGAATGCTGACTATGTAAACATCTGAACGGCTTTCCTGATTACGGCTGTCTTTTGCATTGATGAAAAAATACAACTCATCCCCGGGTTCCATACCCATAGACTCAAGATCGAGTGTTTTCTTAAACTGATATTGGCGTTCGCCTCCAATAGAAGCAGCGAGACTAATCTTTTGCTCTTTGAACTGCACACCCTCACCTTTACCACGACTTATGGTTGCAGAAACAAATGCATCATCAATTCCATAGTCATCACTGATCTGCACATTTAGGGAGATCTTTTTAGGTTCACCGATGTCGATGCTACTATATTGTGCCGGACTGATGATTCTGACTACCGCCGGCAGATCCTTTATCGTTTCCAGTTTGTAGAGTTCTGAAAGTTTCCCTTCTAATCTTAACTGGTAAAAGCCAGGATTGTCTATTTTTTTATTTAAACCCCATTTAGTTCCTTCTTTGTTTAAAGCGCGCAGGGGAATACTTTGCTTATCATTGAAAATGAACACCGGTTTTTTTATAGGCTGGTTAGTTTCGATCTCCCAAATAAGGGTAGAACCTTCCTCAAAGGCTGCCGAGAATTGTTTTTGGACCCTCGGGGCCTTTTTTGTATAAGCAGGAGGGCTGATCCTTAGGTTGATCGATTCAATACCAGGCAGAATAGTTTCTTTAATCGCCTTTAGGCCGGCATCAGCAACGGTAATCTCATCGGTATCTATCTTGCCTAACAGGTTAAATTGCTGGAATGAGAATGCAAGCAAAAGGGATAAAAGCAGGATGAGTCCGGAAATTTTTATTTGACGATATATTGTTGCCGGCGGATGAATAAGTATTAATTCTTGCTCAATTTTATTAATCTGAAGTTTTTCAAGGCTATTCAGGGAAACTTTAGATTTAAGAATCAAATCTGAACTTTCTTCAAGTTGTGGATAGCTAAGGTTGATCAGTCGAGCGACTTCAGTTAAGGTCAGATTCTGCACTCCAGATCTCAATATTAATCCTGCTACAACTGGAATAAAAATTCCTAAAATCCACCAGTACGAAACCTGTGCAAATTGAGACCAAATAGCAAAGTTCAAAATAGAGAAGGATGCGGCGATAAACATAGATGAAATGATCCTTGAGCCGACCCATCGGCTTCTTATTTTTTTCAAACATTGTATTCCCAGCATATTCTCCATCTCAGTTAAGATTTTTCCTGAATGAAAGCCATCGCTCACAAAGAAACAAAAGCATCAATATTAACCAGAAGGCTTGTTTCAGATCTGATTTGTAGGTCGTTTGAAACATTTTGAATTTACTTTCTGTAAGCTGAGGGTTGATTATGGCTTTCGCAACAGACCTGCGATCATAACGTTCAGAGCCCGGATTCTGTGATTGTGGAATGATGATCGGCACAAGAATTTTTACAAAATCCTCATCCCAGACTAGTTCAGTCCATTCAGGTCTGAAACGGGTATAAAACTGGTAAAACCTGATGTTGTTTACCATTTCCAGATCCAGTATAGGATTTCCGAATCCATCCTCCCAGACAGCGATATTGTTTTTTTTGAGTGCTCCATATTGAATACGCTTATGGAGGATAATTGCATTTTTCTGAAACGTATGCGCAGAAAAAACGATGCGGCCGTTTATACTCTCAACTTTCCCATTTGCGTAGATGAAAATTGAACTCCCGGATTTCAGTTTTTTTAACTGGTTCTCAGAAAGTTTTTTTTCTGAGAGCCAGAAGACAATGTTCTCAGTTCCTTTAATTTCCTCCGATTGAGTCGAATTCAGTTCTATTTTCCTTCCGGTATATTTTTTAATAGCAGCAATCGCTGCATTAAGGTATTCCGCGTCTTTTTGAAAATTACCGATATGAACTGTAATCCGAATTGTGGATGTGTCGATCACCACAGACTTTTCAAAATCTTCTGAATCACTTCTAAAAGCCAACTTTGTTTGGCCATCGTGTATGTCAACCCTAAAGGCAGAGTTTCTGTCGGCAGGATCAAAACTTACCATGTTTCTTTTTGTGCCTTCAGGACTACTTTTAGCGATAATTGCATTAATCGAGTCAGCATTGAACCAAGCGCTTTCTATCCATGAAGCAGTAGAGTCTGCCAGAGTATAAGTTTTCCAAATGACATTTGTGACAATTTCAGGCCGCTCCCCTTTAAACCGGTTCATCAGATTCGAGGTAAAAATATAGGCAATGCTTCCTTTAGGAATTTGCTGATCCAACATTCGGATCAAGGACCAATAAGCATGGTTTGATTTTGTACTGTATCTAATGGCTGCTGCCTCCTTTAAGTGATCAAGATCAACTGCCTTAAAATCCGGTTCAAATAAATGAAGTTCATTTCCAGCTTGAACAAGCGAGTCTATTTCCTTTTGAAAACGGGTATAGGTTTCAGGAAAACTTTCTTCTTCAATCAGAATCCAGCCTTTTTGCTGATCAGTATTTTTTGTGCTAATCCATACAGGCTCAGCCAGTAATAAGGAAACAATAATAATCAGCAGACAACGTAGCAATAAGAGAAGCAAGTCCAGCAAGCGCAAACTTCGTGCTTTTTGCCTGGAGCTTTCTCCTAGCAGACTTATACTTCCAATCCTAAGTGTTTTCCCCTTCTTTACATTCCATAAGTGAATCAGCAATGGAATAATTATTCCACTTATTCCAAAAAGCCATATGGGGTAAAGCAGCTGTAACATCTATGATCTTAGTTTATTACGCTGATTTAAAAAGTCACGAAGAGCCTGATCTAAGGGCTGATCCATGCTGATTAGCCTGTAAGAAATCTGTCGGTCGAGCAGTTCCATTCTTAATTTGCCAAGGTATTTTTCCAGGTTTTCTTGGTATTTTTTTTTATCCGTATTTGCATCAATTTTGACTGTTTCACCGGTCTCAAGATCCTCAAGGATCGAATAGCCTTTAAAATCCAGGTCCAGTTCATTCTTCCCCATTAAATGGAAAACAATGACCTCGTTCTTTAAGGCTGAAAGGGTATCAAGTAAATTGAAGATTTCCCCGTTTTGTTCGTATAAGTCGGTAATAAAGACCAGCAATTCCCTTTTTCTGGATCCAGAATAAATATCTTTATAATGAATCGGTTTGGTGAATTTTCCTCCGGATTTGATTCCTTCCAACTGATGAAACATTCTCGAAAGGTGTTGAAAATCCTGTCTAGCAGCCAAAGAGAATAAGCCTCCCTCATTGAATACATATAGTCCGATAGCATCTCCCTGCAAATTAGCTAGGTAAGCCAATGATGCAGCCAGATAACGAGCATAGTCGATCTTTTTGATGGTATTATCTTCATGGTTCATAGACCCGCTGGCATCAATTAGAAATCTGACAGAAATACTGGTTTCTACCTCAGATTCACGGATGTAATAGCGGTCTGAACGGCCATACATTTTCCAGTCCAGCCAGCGTAGGTCATCACCCGGCTGATAACTACGGTACTGGCTGAATTCAAGTCCAGGCCCCTTGATCGAGCTTTTATTGATACCCGTCATAAAGCCATCTACAACAGTTTTTGCTATCAGCGACAGATCTTTAATCGCCATTAGGACTTTCGGGTCTAAAAGTTTGCTCATATTCCTGAAAAAATAGATATGAGATATGAGATATGAGATGTCATGACTATTTCATTAGAATTATGATAACGATCTATCATGTTTAAATTTGATCTCGGATTTGCTCGTAAGGCATAATTTATCTAAATACGAATCTTTGGCCTTTCGATCGTTCTGATTAGTTCATTAGTAACCATGTCAGTACTTACATTTTCTGCTTCAGCTTTGAAATTAACTAGAATACGATGCCTGAGTACAGGGTAGGCCATTATGTGCAGGTCATCCATGATCACGGCATAACGTCCTTTTAAAAGGGCTCTGGCTTTGGCTGTCAGAATAAGTGACTGACCCGCCCGAGGACCAGCCCCCCATCTTACCCACTCTTTGACATAATCCGAGTCCGAGGTATCCGGCCTGCTTGCCCTGATTAGCTTACTGACGTAATTGATCAGATCATCGCTGATACTTACCTCCCTTACAAGGGACTGAATTTGCAGTATCTCTTCCCCGCTAAGAACCGGCTCCACTTTTTGAGTTTTTGACCCTGTTGTATTACTTAATATTCCAAATTCTTCCAGTTCGCTTGGATAAGCAATTTTGACAAAAAGCAAAAAGCGGTCGAGTTGTGCTTCAGGCAGGGGGTAGGTGCCTGCCTGTTCGATAGGATTTTGAGTTGCCAATATGAAAAAGGGGCGATCCAAAGGATAAGTTTGTCCGCCATAGGTCACCTCAAATTCTTGCATGGCTTCAAGTAATGCCGATTGGGTCTTGGGAGGTGTCCGGTTGATCTCATCAGCAAGAATTATATTTGCAAACAATGGACCTTTATTGAACTTAAAGAATCGTTTTCCGGTGGCATGATTTTCCTCCAGAATCTCAGTTCCAATAATATCGGTTGGCATCAGATCGGGTGTAAATTGTATTCTACGGAATGACAGGTGTAGGGCCTGTGAAAGTGTTTTGACCATCAGCGTCTTTGCCAGGCCGGGAACTCCCTCCAATAAGCAATGTCCGCCTGCCATTAAAGCAATGATTAGTTCTTCCAAAACCTGATCCTGCCCCACGATAACTTTTTGTACCTCTTGCTTTAATCCGGGAAGTTTTGCCAGGATTGTTTTAATATTGCTTTCTGAAATTTCCAAAACTGTAAGATAATTGCTGGTTAGCAGAATTTAATAATTAGGAAAATTAAAAATAAATTGGCTAAAGGATGAGAATTTTCATTGGGGTATCAAGCAATTTACATAAAATCGACCCGAAAACTCTTTTCGCAATAATTATAGCAATAATTTAGCTGAATGTTTAGCCCCAAGTTCACATTTGCAAGAATAAAATATCAATCAGGT
>JBDNGV010000230.1:0-3921 GCA_041689125.1 Daejeonella sp. | reverse complement strand
GATCCTTCTATTGGAGAATTTTGCCTTTCACATCCTAAAATGAAAGTTCCTGAGGATGGTACTATTTATTCAATTAATGAAGGTAATTACATACATTTTCCAGAAGGTGTAAAGAAATATCTGAAATATTGCCAAGTTGAAGATGAACAAACTTCTCGGCCATATACTTCACGCTATATCGGTTCTATGGTAGCAGATGTACATCGAAATATGATAAAAGGAGGAATATTTATTTACCCTACTACATCCAGTGCCCCAAATGGCAAGCTTCGATTAGTTTATGAGTGCAATCCAATGGCCTTTATTATAGAACAAGCAGGTGGTAGGGCAACCGACGGCTTTAACAGAATACTCGATAAAGATGTCACTTCCCTGCATCAGCGCTCTGCAATTTTTATTGGATCAAAGAATATGGTATTAAAAATGGAGGAATTGATGAGTACGTTTTCATCAAAAACCCCTGATGAGAAAGCAGAGGCAAGAATGGAGAAATTGGGAATTGTTGGTGGCTTAGATTAAAGGTTAAGTCTAAGATCCTCTTTCTCAAAATTAGCATCAGTGAGGAGGTTTTTTTGCTTTGAAGCCTGAACTGCCAGTTCATCACATCGTTCATTTTCAGGGTGCCCGCTATGGCCTTTAACCCAGGTAAAACGAATTTGATGCTGTTTATAGACTTCCAGAAATCTTAGCCAGAGATCTTTGTTTTTCTTGCCCTTAAAGTTAGTTCTAACCCAGTTAAACACCCACTTTTTCTCAACCGAGTCAATGATATATTTAGAATCAGAATAAATCATGATGTGTTGTCCGGGATTTTTAATACTTTCTAAGCCGGTGATTGCAGCGAGCAATTCCATTCGATTATTGGTGGTTTTACGATAGCCCTCAGAAATTTCTTTATAATGTTTACCTGAACGGAGTATTACTCCAAATCCTCCAGGGCCAGGATTCCCGCTCGATGCTCCGTCAGTATAGATATTGATCATTAAAAATGCATTTAATGCGCAATTATAGTGATTTAGTTTTTAAGCGGATCGAATTGCCGATTACAATAACATCAGAAAAAGCCATTGTTAATGCTCCAACCATTGGGTTAAGAAAACCTAAAGCTGCGACTGGAATCGCTACTACATTGTAGAAAAACGCCCAGAATAGGTTCTGTTTAATTGTTAGTAGAGTGTGATTTCCGATTCTTAACATATTATCAATAGCTCCCAATTCATTCTTTAATAAAACAACTTCGGCAGATTGGATCGCAATCTGACTTGAATTACTCATTGAAATTCCAACATCTGAAGTAGTTAAAGCTGGTGCATCATTTATTCCATCACCAACCATGGCAGTTTTGCCTCTTTTTTTAATCAGTTCAATAATCTCAAGTTTTTGATGGGGTTTGGTCTCGGCATATACTTCCTCTATTCCCAATATAGTAGCTAGATCTTCACATTTCTTTTTGAGATCACCACTCAGTAAAATTGGTTTAATGCCCATATTCTTTAAGGTACTGATTAGTTTGGACGCGTCAGGTTTGATTTCGTCTTCAATTGAGATTCTTGCCAGAAGGGATCCGTTCATTTTAAGAAAAAGGCTGTAATCTTCCTGCTCTTCTCCAGGATTTAAGATCTGTCTGGATCCGAATTGATAGGTATTGCCTTCAGAATCAGTTCCTTTCATTCCCAAACCTTTCTCCTCTGAAACCTTTGTGAAAATTATTTTTTCAGGAGATGCGCTGGCAAGCTCCGAAACCAAAGAACGTGCAATTGGATGATTTGAATAGGCTTCAATGCCATAAATAATTGATTCGGCTTTCATCCGGGAAATATTAATGTTGTCGATTTTTTTTATTTTAAAATTTCCGGTTGTAAGTGTCCCTGTTTTGTCAAACACCATATATTTTAACTTCGCTATCTCTTCAATCGTGTTTCCGCCCTTAATCAGAATGCCATTTTTAGCAGCCCTACCTAAACCAACCATTACTGCTGTTGGTGTTGCCAGACCCATAGCACAAGGACAGGAAATGACAAGTACAGCTATTGCATTCAGCATGGATTTTTGAAAGGTAAGGTCAAAAGAATAATAGGCTAAAATGAAGGTAAGAACAGCGATTCCAACCACAATTGGTACAAATATGGCAGCTACCTGATCTCCAAGTTTCTGAATCGGAGGCTTTGCCGATTGTGCCTTTTTCATTAGGTCAATGATTTGCGATAAAATAGTATGCTTTCCAGTTTTGGTTACCAGAATATGTAGGCTGCCTTTCTCGATTAAAGTCCCTCCGATAACCTGATCATATTTTGACTTTTCTATCGGCAGACTTTCGCCGGTTAACATGGATTCATTAACAGATGCCTCGCCCCAGATTATTTCACCATCTACAGGGATTTTATCTCCGGAATTGATTACTAAAGTATCTCCGGTAAGTACTTCTTGTGAGTTTATGATCAATATTTCTCCGTTAAACAGCTTATTTGCTTTTACTTCCTGAAATTTCATCAGTTCTCTAACAGCGGATGTGGTTTGTGAAACTGACCTTTTTTCCAAAACATTTCCTAAAAGTACCAATGAAATAATAGTGGCGGATGTTTCATAGAAAAGAAAATCAGGACCCAATTTCTGAAAAGTTCCGTAAAGACTATAAAAAAATGCAGCGCTAGATCCAATAAAGATCAGCACATCCATATTGGGGATACCATTTTTTAATGAATTGAAAGCACTTTTTCCGAAATGGATAAATCCCAAAATATAAACGGGAATACACAAAGTTAACTGAACCATCGGGCTGTGAAGCCAATGGAAGGGCAAAAACATATGTGAGAACAAGGGAATCGTAAAAATGAGACTGAAATAGAATTTGTTTTCTAATTTTTCATAGAATTTTTCCTGAATTGGAATACTTTCTGCACTTACTTTGTAACCTAAACCTTCAATATCCTTTATAATTAGGGGAGTCTGTGAAGGCTTATTGGTTTTAAATTTTACCTCATCATTGGCAAAATCTACATAAATGTCTTGCAGGCCTTTTTTTTCGAGTAATTTGTGGACTGATAAGGCGCAGTTATTACAGTGCATTCCGCTTACCTGAAGTTCAATTAATTCTTCTTTTTCCATAATATATTTGATAATAGGCCTCTCGCAAATTTAATACATGTGAAGGCTTTATTTATAGGATCAGAATATAATGTTCTGAAAATGACAAGATCAAAAGGTTGGAGGAATGAGATAATGAGCCTGCATACATTCAGGAACGCCATCATGCTGATTATCAGTGTGGAATTTTAATATAAAAAATTTGCATTATCTGTCGAAATGCTTATTTTTGCAGAAATAAAACGGTGGTTGTAGCTCAGCTGGTTAGAGTATTGGTTTGTGGTGCCGAGGGTCGTGGGTTCGAGCCCCATCAGCCACCCAGTCCCGATAGCTATCGGGATGGAAAGCAGTTCTGAAAAGAGCTGCTTTTTTGTTTTAAGTTAGTTCAACTAGTTGTCCTCATACACAATCTCATATAAACATTCTTTACATAATTCCATTGTCATGTAAATAAAATTGAGTTATCTTAACATGATGAGTGGTTCATGTAAATAAATTGTATATGAAAAAAACAGCTAAAATAAGCCGGGATGTACCCTTTAATGAATTGCCGCTGCTACCTCCTGACAATTCTAAAATAGAAACGATAGCTGTATTAAGGCAAGTTATAAAATCTTCAATCGCCCTTGCCGAATTAAAAGGATTAGTTTACACACTACCCAACCCTTCGATACTTTTAAACGCAGTAATACTTAAAGAGGCTCGGGTGAGTTCTGAGATTGAAAATGTAATTACTACCCATGATAAACTTTATCAGGCTTTATCTGCATCTGGCAGACAAGCAGACCATGCAACTAAAGAAGTGCTACGCTACAGAGAAGCGATGCTTGCCGGGTT
>JBDNGV010000229.1:0-38737 GCA_041689125.1 Daejeonella sp. | reverse complement strand
GAGACATCCTATTCCCCACTCTTTGTAAGCATTCATGATAACTTCAGTATCAGATGCAGTGTGGAATATATGTCCCTTAACTTTAAGCTGACCTCTTAATTCCTGGAAATTATAAATCTCACCGTTAAAAATTATAACCAGGTCGTCCTGTCGGTTATGCATCGGTTGGTGTCCGTTTTCCGAAAGGTCTATTATGGCTAGTCTGCGATGTGATAAACCAACACGAGAATCGTCAGACCACCATGATCCCGAATCATCTGGTCCACGATGAGAAATAGATTTATTCCCATCTATTAACCACTGGCGATTCAATACCTGTTGTACCGAAGCTATTCCTACAATTCCACACATTCGCAGATAATAAATTATTCTTATTGGTTGAAAATGACACTGATTAACAAAAACCAGTCTTTTCAAATTTAATCAGGCCCAGCCTTAACTCCTGTTAACAGCTAAAAAATTTGTTGTTGAAAAAAATTCGTCCGTTTCCCTGTACGATGGTATTGCCTCAACCCCTGTTGGTGTTATGCGGTAAAGATCAAAGCTTCTTTCAGTAAAAAAATCAAAGAAATCCTTAAAATAAGTTCTTGTATCGATGTTGCATCCTCCAAACTCAAACTGAAAAATCTTAACAGTTTCCACTAATGTACCCATACCTTTAATAGCGCTTAATTCATGCCCTTCAATATCAAGTTTAACTACATCAACTTTGCCACCATTTAATTTTTTCCAAAATTCCTCTAACATAACTACCTTTATAGACTCTTCATTATTAAATTCAGAAATCCCCAAATGGCTTAAATCACGGTGAGATAAGCTCCCCATACCTGAACCCGGTGTATCAGCAAAAAGGGTCGTGGCACCTTCAAAGTCGGAAACGGCAAATGGATGGATGAAAATATTGGACTCATCATCAAAACGAGCTTTCAATTTAGGTAGGTTTGTCGGTGAGGGTTCGAAAATGTGTATACTAGCATCAGGCCAACGCCGCCGAAGTTCTGCCGAGTAGCTACCAACATTCCCGCCGATATCCAATATGCATGAGGGAGTAAAATCTAATAAATGAGCAATGCATGAAATCTCTTTTTCAATAGTAGCTGAACCATATCCTTTGCCCTGCAAACGAGCTGCAACTCGTTCTACGAGTGCCAAAAATTTGAAATAAAAATTTTGATTTTTCATATTTTTATAATCATCAATCCAGCCGCGAGAGCCAGCGCGACGGTATTGTGTCTTTATTCGAAAAATTTGGTGAAGCGATGATTTTTGAATTTGGATTCTTTTGCTCAGACAACCAAGCTCCCCACCAATAAAAGGAGCTATTTGCGATAATATGGTTTTTACACTTTGTATACAGCCAAAGGCGCTCCAAAGTACCGTGAAAACCATTATCATGTGTTATCAAATGAACCTGACCTGGTAATTGCAGTTTCTCAAGTTCAACTGAATTTGTGGTGCAAAATACAAAAAACTGCGGGTCAACTAACTCCTTAGAGAGCTTCTTCGCTGATTCATTAAAAAATGATATATCGGTTAATCCACCCACACCTTCTTTAGACCCGCCAGGTACTTCTTCAAACAATCTAACACCCAAGGAAATTGAATTGCAAGAATCCATCATTTGACCGTACTCTAAAAATTTACTTTCTGCAGGCTCCAATGGCATCAATTCGAGGGCAATCAATTCTTTAATATCCTCGAAATACTTCTCAGTTTGCCAATATCCATGCATCAACGTATTCTTTGTTATTTTGTATTTACTAATTTCATCGATATACCTCAATTGATTTTCTTCCAGCACTGTCCACAAAAAGCGATTATTCAGACTAGACTTATGCGCACCAATAACCTTTTCAATAATTTTTTCTGCCAAATATTGTATTTTACTTTCAAAGTTCGCTATTTGGGCTTGTATAGGGAATTTACCAAGTTCATATGTTCTCTTATACACAGTATCGCGCACAAAGCCTGAATGGTCATCTAAAAATAATGGTATTCCGTTACGATTTGCTATTGCCCGAGCTGCAGCGTACTGAAACATCTGATTACCCAAACCTCCCATTAGATGTGCAGTTAATTTTTTTGACATAAATTAACTTCTGTTACGTTGATTCCAACTTTCATATATCTCACTAAATATATCGTTCAGATCTTTAGTAATACCCCAATTAGGATAATGGGATTTCATTTTATCAAGATTGCTGTAATAACAAATATGATCTCCCTCCCTATTCTTGTCGCTGTAAACATAATTCATTTTTTTTCCTGAAATAGCCTCTATTCTTGCGAAAGAATCGACCATTGACACACTATTTTCCTTACCGCCGCCCAGGTTGTATACTTCACCTGATCTTGGAGCCTGAATAAATTCCCACATAAACTTTACGACATCAAGCGAATGAATATTATCACGAACCTGCTTAGCCTTATAACCAAATACGGTATACTGCTTGCCCTCAAGACTGCACTTGATCAAGTAACTTAAAAATCCGTGAAGCTCTACACCGCTATGGTTTGGTCCGGTAAGACATCCTCCACGTAAACAACAAGTTGGTATATTAAAATATCTACCGTATTCCTGCACCATTACATCAGCGGCTACTTTTGATGCGCCAAAAAGAGAATGCTTGGATTGGTCAATGGTAAAGTTTTCATCAATACCATTACTAAACAACGGGTCATCGTAATCCCAGCGTGTTTCTTTCTCGACGAGCTTAATGCTATTCGGTGCATCACCATATACTTTATTAGTAGACATGTGAACAAATGGTGATTCCGGGCAGGCTTGCCTCACGGCTTCTAATAAGTTTAGCGTACCAACAGCATTAGTATCAAAATCGTCAAATGGTATGGCTGCAGCCCTATCATGTGAGGGTTGAGCAGCAGTATGAATGATGGCTGAAGGTCTAATTTTTTTTACCAAATTCAAGACGCCCTTTCGATCACGGATATCTAACTCATGATGCTCGAAATCTTTGAACCGTTCGATGAGCCTGTCCTGATTCCATCTAGTGTCTCCTGCAGATCCGAAAAATTCAGCTCTCATGTTATTATCCACACCATGAACTTTATATCCCATCTCACTAAAAAATGTGACAACTTCGCTTCCAATTAAGCCGCTGGATCCGGTAACCAATAAAGATTTCATTTTAGTATTTCCCAATTAATTTTTCTTGAAAATAAATATTCCAAGCGAATAGCGCTGTTTTGCAAGACTTGACAATTCATTTTCGTCAGGCACAAAGGTTCGCATTTCACCTGTTTGTTGGATATTAATAAAGTTATCCAATATCAAATTAAACTTTTCAGCGACCGCTATAATTCTACGAGGGTCGAATACCCAATTAGCATTAAACTCAACTCGCTCAATTCCTATGGGAGTAGATAAATAAAATATACCACCAGGTTGCACCAAGTTTGCCATATTCATAATTCCATTCTCGAATCCGTCCAGATCAATCGGATCGCCATATCGGCCGAGACCAAAATGTTCAAGTGCGTGCAGGCATGATAGAGAATCACAATAAGAGTTTTTTCCATATACATCACTCAAATTCATGAGGTCTGCTTGTTTGAATACAATACCGGGAATTTTAGTTGTAATAGGACGTATATCAAAAACTTCAATCTCCCGGTAACTTGCCACGTGTGTTACAAATCCATCAACTCTCGAACCAATATCAACATGCTTTTGGGGGTTAGAGGCTGCGATCAATCTGGCAATCAATAGATCCTGCCAAAAATATTCACTTTTTGTGGTTCCGCCCTCCTCGTACCAATCATAAAGGCAGGGAACTAGTTCTATTCGTCCTTTATAGATTTTTTTGAATTTATAATAGTCTCTTACATATCTAGGAAGACTATAGATGGACCGAACCAGTTTCTTTGGGTCAAAGCCGAACTGCATGGCAGAGATCCAATAGAGTCTGATTAAGAGTGTACGTAGATTCATAATTACAAATGTTGATATTGGCTAATAACGTGACCTATCTAAAAATGAAATTATGTGTACTATCTAGTACCGTCTTCTTACCCTCTTTAGCTATTTTCACATCACCAATCGTAACTTTGTTTTGAAATTTATCAGCTGTAGTTGCTTCGTAACCTGCGTCAAACATTAGCTTAAAGGTATCAGCCAAAAGTGGATTAACTTTAACGCCAATTGGTTGTTGCTCTGTGGTGGCTATTTCTATTAGCCACGTCGGTTTAGGGTCAATACTAAGTATCTCCGGGCAACCCTCCAGTACCCACTTCTCTGCACCTTCAACATCTACCACAAATAGCACCTTCTTTCCTTCTAGTCGCTTTGATAACACAGTATCCATGGTCGAACAAGGGACTAACGTATAATTATCAGAACTTCCCGCCCATCCTTTCAGTAAAGAGGCTCCTGTTCCACCTCCATACATCTTAAGGATACCAATTTCTTTAGATAATGCTATTGGGTATATTTCGCATGACCAGTCGTTGGCTTCTATATTTTTACAAAGAAAACGAATATTGCTTTGCATGGGCTCAAAAGCGATGACTTCCTTGCCCATGCTTAATGCGTGACAGCAATAGTAACCAATGTTTGCTCCTACGTTTACCAACACATCAGCTTGTGAAAGGAGATTACGAACTATCTCTGTCTCCTCAGGCTCGAAATCACCTGATGACATTAGTGGATTACCCGCTAATTTGAAGCCCCATGAAGTTGGTGATGGCTGTTCTGAAAAAGATAATTCCTCGCGCATCCCACGATATAAAGCGGCAATACGCGGAAATCTCTCAACTAAAGGTTTTACAAATGCTACTATACTCATTCTTCTACTATGTTATTAATAGTCTATTCTAGATATTGGTCAAAATTCTTAGTAGATCCTTTGATGTTACCTCATCTGACTGATTTTCGAGACACCAAGAACGCGGGCTAAACTTAAACCTGTTGCTTTCCCATTGATCAATTAGATTAGTAAAGGATTCGAAATTAGTAAAAAACCTACCGGTAGCATCGTCAAGGTATGGCGCGGCGCTCCCATTATACTTAACGCCCAGATAAATTGGTTCACTATTATCCCAGAAAAAAGTGGGTACATCACAAGCCCATGCTTCTGTCCATGCGATACCTTGCGACTCATCTCTTGAAAACCCGATCATTAATTTTGATGCCTGTAGCAATGATTTATATTCTTCAGCTGAATATTTTCCATAATTAATAAAAGTAACGTCCTAACCTCTTTTCTTCAGCTATGCTACATAGGAGCTATTGAAGTCAACCGGTCCTTTATTTTCCTTAACGTAGATTAGCACATGATTTCGAATTATCGAGCTATCCGGTGCCCAATATTCACAATCTACGCCTGCAGCCCAAGGCAAACATCTTTTTTCGAGTGCAGGCAAACTTCTTGTCATCAGATTACAAACGGGTGCGTGGGTGATATATACGTCTATCTCAGGGGCAGACAAAATTCGGTTGTGTGCAACCGGATCATTCATAATATTTGGGCCGACAACGAGTCGTCGAATAAAACCTTGTTGCTTGAGGGCAATCATTTGTTTGAGGGCCGGCACTCCTGATAATAAGACAACATTTTGTGACAACTGCTCTAAACTGCTAGGATTGTAATTGAATGCCACAGATGTTTTTTCCAACCCTTCAACAACACTCTTGTTACCGCCGGGTGTCCTCGATAATAAGAAATTAAATAACTTGGCATTGGATTGTAAAGATTCTTGAAAAAAGTTCGTACTCTTCTTAAAAATCTTTTTGCCGTCTCGGTGACTTTATATATTCCAACTGGAACTGGATCAGTAATTATGCTTACTTCAATCTTATTATTATTAGTGCGTAACCAAGCAACTTTTTTCCCCATATTTTTCTCTGCTACGATTTAATTTCCGGTGGACTAAGAATCAAATAGCAAACTTTCTATTCTTATATAACACAAAAGGGAAACATAAAAAAATATAAACAATTATAGAAGCCAAGGAATTTGAATTTAAAAATGAAGAAATTAATCCGCCAAAAGTAATTAAAATTACCAGTTTATAGGCAATATAAATATCTCGATCTTTGAGACATTTTATTGAACACCGGACAGATAAATAAATTAAGTAGAAGAGGAAAAAGCTGCCAATCAATCCAATTTCTGACAATGCAGTCAACGGACCAAATTCAGGACTAATTTGCTCATTGAAAACTTCAACTCCAGTTTTTTGCGCGATTTCGTTATCATGACTAGCTCCAAACCCAGCCCCAAACAAGGGATGTTCCCTAAACTTATTGAACGCGATTGGCATTTTCTCAAACCGGGCTACATTGCTTTCATTATCCATGCTTGAAAATTCAAAAAATTTCAAAACAATTGTAACTAGAAAAATGACTCCAATGATACCTATACAAATGATGGTTTTCGTAATTATTCTTAGTACTGGCTTCCTGTCATTATAATAAAAGAGGTATAAAATGCCAGCCATACCAGTACCTAAAATTATTGAGCGGGCAAATGAAAGAATAAATAAGCCAGCGACAAAAATTGAGGCTGCCAAAATTATTAAACGGGGGGCCTTCAAGTATACCAAAAGGGGTATTACTAAAGAAAACCAAATTGGATATTGAAAAGAATAAACGGCCCTTGAAAATGCCAGAATGTTTGCAGAGAAGATTCCGACCAGTACATCCTCTCCAGCATATGTAGTACATGCAATAAGGGGTATTAACAAAAATCCACTAAACAGAGATTTAATAAGCACCGGATCGGCTTGTCTTACTATTAACAGCGCGATAAACACCAGAAGAATTCCAAATCGTAAAATTAATCCCGCCGCAAGAAAGCCTAAAGGTGATCCAATCAGTGATAAAATAGAACAGAAAAAAAGGGCTGCAATGAACAATGCAACTCTATTAATACGTATAGGTTTCATGAGAAAAAAACAGATACATATTGACATGTATATTTCCACCAAGGTTAGACTAAAAACGCCCAAGGGAAGGAAACTGTTTAAGTTTGGAATTACTGCAATGGTTGCAAAAAGTGCTGAATAAATTGAGAATCCAGAAAATAAAAAACTGACAATCATCAGTCCAATTACAAGGACAAATGGACCTATGCCCCAAGAAGCATTCTTGAAAAAATTAGCAGTGAAGAACGTCAAAGCTAACAAACAAATGACAAATCCATAAAATCTTATACCTCCTTTTAAAAAAGCTGGAGTCTTAAATGCCTTAGTATCATTATTCACATTAAAGGCAATCGCATTAGCATTCATTCGTTAATAGCCTCCTGCCCATTAATAATGCCTTTAACTTCGAGTTTTTGGACTTTTTGAAACGAAGGTATAAACCCATGTATGATATCTTCAACAGAATTTCCCATTATAGCAAAATAAAGAGTTGAACGGAACGCACTAATGATTGATTTCAAATTATAACCTTTTACAAAGAAGTATCTGGTTGACACATTATCGTGGTTTGGAAAAAACAAAAAATAACTTCCCTGGCCTTTATACTGATTTGCTATAGCCCCTGTTAGAATATATCGAGCTCCCAAAAAGTGAAACGTGTCTGCCTCATATGCATTGTGATTTTCTTCAAAGAACTTTACAAACGCTGTGTATTGAGGAACACCTTTATTATAATGTTGCCTTGCAATTTTTATCTCCTTGGAACCACTATAATCATAAAACCTATCAATAAGTGGATCTATCAGACTTCTGTCTGTCGGTGACAATTTTGAACTTTCAAGAAAAATTACCACAGCTTCCGGATAATATTCTTTGATTGATTTAAGACCTGTGATTGTTTCTGAAAAACGCTTTGCAGGTGTATGTTTAATATTATGGTTAATAAAACTACTATTCAGTTCGGTATACACACAAGAAGTTATAATAAATATATCTTTGCTATAAATTGGATCTGTTATGCTGGGTAAGCCTGCAGATTTTCTTGCCAATAATGCATATCTTGGATGAAATTTTAAAGCATTTTTTACGGCTACCTTAAAAGCTCTAATAAATCTCATTATTAGTTGGTTGATGATTAATATTATTAATTTGGTATAGAATATTTGAAAACCGTTCTTTCAACGGCTTCAGTTTTTCGTACCGTTTAAATTCCATATTTTCGAATAGTATTGGAATTAGTATTTCCATATTTTCCAAATTGTTTGCATCAAGTTCGTAGTCGGGAATGTATGCTAGTGCAGGTTCTTCCGGGTCTCGGATGGCAATAACAAAATGTCCAAACGTTTTGGCTTCAAAAAGCATAGTGGATACATATCCAATAAATATTTTTTTTCCACCAGAAAGACATTCAGAAGAAGATCTATTATCAATCACCCTAAATAGTTGATCGTAGTCATTGGGATCTTCATTCGGATGTGGTCTATAAATAACTTTAAACCCAGAGGTTTCAAGATTATTAAAAATTTGACCAAACACATCGAGTGCCTTAAAATACAATCTTGGAATATATCCCTTTCCACCAGTACCCACCAGCACAATCTCATTAGTTAAAAAATTATCTGTTAAAATATCGATAGGTGGGCCAAGTTCAAAACTGACTGCTTTACTGTTATCAATAAATTTTTCCTGATCCTTTGAATAAAGAATATTGTATGAACAGTTGCGACCATCGATGAGAATCTCTGTGCCTGTAAGGT
The DNA here is from genome assembly GCA_041689125.1 of Daejeonella sp. Classification (GTDB taxonomy): domain Bacteria; phylum Bacteroidota; class Bacteroidia; order Sphingobacteriales; family Sphingobacteriaceae; genus Daejeonella. Next base: position 30,095 of record JBDNGV010000229.1, on the reverse strand, counting down.
AACCATGCTGTAAGAGGATAGTTGGGAGTGATAAGGCATTCCCGGCAAAGGCAAAAAAAGAACCTACGGGTAAAGTGTCTTCTATAAGGAAAAAACTGCTGTTTGAGTTTATAAATTTTCTTAGAAATACCTGTATCTGAATAGCTAAGGCTGCTGGACGTTTTCGTTGAGACCCTATTAATATAGCAGCAACAATTCCTCCTGTCCATAAGAAACCAAACCCCATTTCCTTAGTTTTACGTCTTTCTGGTTTGCCTCCAATAATTGAAATATTAGTTAGAGGGAGAAGGTCTAGTATGGCTTTATTTCGAAGCCCTTGAAAATAAAAAGTTTGTTTCTTTGGTACCTGATAGAAAATCAAATATAGTATTCCGAGCCATGCTTTAAGGTAAGTAATAGTTGAAATCTTGTATGCTTTTTCAAATTCTACTGCTGAGTGAGGATAAGTATTCTTATAAAACAATAGCATTTTCTCGAATTCTTTAATAAGATTTTCACATAGACCTCGGGCAACAGCCCCAAACAAAAATCGCATGTTTTATCCTTTTACGTTAGCTTAAAAAATTGTCTGATGATTTAATGGCGATTTCATAACTTCTACGATTGTTTCTATTTGTTTTTCGGTAAGTCCTGGGTAAATGGGTAGGCTAATAGCCTCACGATAGTATGCCTCAGCAACGGGATAGTTTTCGGGTTTAAAGCCCATTTTGCTATAAAAAGGATGTCGGTAAACAGGTATGTAGTGAAGATTTACCATAATCCCATTTGCCCTAAGACGCTCAAAAATTGCCAAATGGCCCGCAGTATTTGCTGAAGTGACCCTGATTACATAGAGATGTAATGAAGAATAGCAATCAATAGTTTGCTGTGGGGTTTTAAATCCTGGATCCTTTGCAAACAGTTTGTCGTATAATCTTGCTATATCGTGTCTTTTTTTAACAAAATTGTCTATTTTATTAAGTTGGCTTAGTCCTAATGCGGCTTGAAAATCAGTCAGCCGATAATTATAACCAAGCTCTAGCTGTTGATAATACCAAGGTCCATCAGGAGGATTTGTCATTTCACTACTATTCCTGGTGATACCATGGCTTCGTAACCTTTGCAACTTGCCGTACAACTCGATGTTATTTGTAACACACATTCCACCCTCTCCCGTAGTTATGATCTTAACCGGATGAAAACTGAAAATTGTAATATCACTATATATTCCGCATCCAATAGGCTTTCCTAAATATTTACCTCCGATGGCGTGAGATGCATCCTCTATAATTTTGAACCCATATTTTTTACTGAGTTCAAAAATTCTAGCCATATCACAGGACTGTCCGCACAGATGCACAGGTATAACAACCTTAGGTAATTTACCCGCAGCTTGCGAAATCTCCAGTTTCGATTCAAGTGCCGAAATACTTAGATTAAACGTTATAGCATCAATGTCAACAAAATCAACCTTTGCACCACAGTATAAAGCACAATTGGCAGATGCGACAAAGGTTATGGGACTGGTCCAAACGTAATCACCCTCTTTCACGCCTAAAGCAAGACACGCTATATGCAAAGCGCTGGTTGCACTATTTACCGCCACACCATATTTAGACCCACAATAATTTGTAATTGCTTTTTCAAAGTCGGGTACAAGCTGCCCCTGTGTCAAGTAGTCAGAGCGGAGCACTTTAACAACTGCCTGTATATCCTCTTCAGAGATATTTTGCCTTCCGTATGGGATTATTTTACTCATTCCAGTAATTTTAAATATTAATTGCTTGATTTAGAATTTTTTCAGGTTTTCCTTCCTCTGCTATACGTCCCTTTTCTAGGCGATAAATCCAATCGCAAGCAGACACTGTTGATAATCTGTGTGCTATGATTACAATTGTTTTACTTCCGTGCAGTGCAATGACTGCTTTCATAACTTCTGCTTCGGTATTTGAATCAAGCGCACTGGTAGCTTCGTCTAATAAAAGGACAGGCGGATCATTATACAGAGCTCGAGCTATGCCTACCCGTTGACGTTGTCCTCCGGATAATCTAATTCCTCTTTCTCCGACAAAAGTATCTAATCCTTCTGGAAGCGCGGCGACGTATTCATCCAGTTGCGCTGCTCGGAGGCATCGTTCGATTGCATCATCATTAATTTGATCATCTGGCAATCCGAATGCAATATTTCGACGGATTGAATCGTCGGTTAAAAAGATCGATTGAGGAACGTACCCGATGTGATTCTGCCAATCACGCATATTTAGTCTTATATCCGTTCCATCACAACCAACCATGCCACTATCGGGATTAAGTAGACCGAGCATGATGTCAACCAACGTGCTTTTACCGGAGCCGCTTGGCCCAATAAGCCCAACTGTTATGCCCTTTTCTATCACCAGATTAATTTGATCAACTGCGGCCTTCTTTGCACCTTGATAGCAAAAAGAAAGATTTACAACCTCGAGCCGATCTTGAAATGATATTTTTCCATCTCCGTAATACTCAGACTTGGTATTTCGAATTAAATGAAACTCATTAAATAGTACATCAATAACCGCACCTGCATAACGAATACTTTGAATGGAACTCATAATTCTATTAACGGAAGGAATCATTCTAAATGCGGCTGCCACAAAAATACCTATTGTTGGAATTAATAATGTCAGTGGTTTATTTTGAAACATCATCATCACAACCAATCCAGCCATTCCAATCACCGCGACAACTTCAAGATAAAGGCGCGGTACTTGCATTAACGACGTTTGTTTAGTAAGTATTCGCGCTTTGTCAGAGTTATGCTGATCAAATTTATCTAAAAAGTATGCTTCTCTGCCAAGCAATTTTACATCTTTTACTGATCCTAAGCCCTGTATAAGATGCTGTGAGATACAGGCATCGTGGTATAGCCTTGTTTTTCCCCAGAACAAGATTTTGTTTTTCGTAAATAAAAAGAATAGGGAGCCTGAAATTAGCAAGAACGATATGACAGCAATTGCTCCGATGGGTTCTGCCAGGAGCAACATAGCAGCAATACCAATTACAGCGGAAAGTTCAATTGAAAGATTAATGGCGCTTTGTGAAACTGCTGAGAATTGTTCAATCTCACCCTGAATGTTACGTATCATTTGCGCAGAATTCCTGTTCAAATGAAAACTATACGGCTGACGCAAATAGCCATAAAATAATTCACGAGATAAATAGGCCGATAAATTTGCCGAAAAAAGTGATTGCCTCCAGGCAGTAAAAATCAAAAACACGGCTTTCAGTATATAAACGGACACAAGAGCGCCCATTCCCCAAAAAACAAGCTCCATTTGAGACAAACCTCCGGTCAATTTCATCAGTGGTTGTAAAATCGGATAATCATTACCTATATTAGGGTTGAGAATAATTCCTAAGCCCGGAATTAGAATTCCCAGTCCAAGCATTTCAAAAAAGGTGCCAATTAGCAAAAGAAATCCAAGAACTATAAGCTGTACTTTTTGAGATGAATTGAGTAAATATAAAACTTTTTTTAGCTGCTTCATTTCGCGTTTTTTTGATAAATTCGATCATTTATCCTTCTGACAAGGCTATGCCGAAGCAATTCCGTTATAGCGAACTGGCATTCATCAATATCAGCTTTAATTAGTTCGGATATCTCTATAAGATCGGATTCTCCGTCGAGATAAGCTACCAAATTATTAATAGTATCGCCTCCAGATTGAGTGCTTTTCAAATTATAAAGACCTCTTTTACCCAATTGAGGTTCACAAGAAACAGTCATGACGTAAGTGTGATTGATCTCAAGAATCTGCAGGCACCTGCTTATTATTTTGAATGCCCCCTCTAACCCGTCAGGGCTGATAAGCTCCAGATTGTCGAGCGAGGTGTGGTATTCCGGATATGTCCCATATTTAGAGCGCATGATGGATACGACAGGAAGATCGATGAGTGGGCTGCAATATTGTCTTTCATCGCTGCCTCTTTCAAGGAAAGAATATTCATCAAAATGTTTTACTTCCTTGTCCAGAACATATCTTGCAACCTTATCGGCAAGGGTATTTCCTTTACGGGATGGCATGAAGGAAAATGTACGGTCATCACCCACACAGGTCATAACAAATCCAGCAATTGTTTTATCTTTCATTTCAATACTGTTCTTGCTTAAGTAAGCTATTGCTCCTATCGTTTCCGGAACGAAAACAATCCGATAAGTATAATGTCTTCCTTGCAGACTTTTAAGCCATGCTGCCAATGCCATAGTTACGACTATACCCGAAATTTCATTATTCCCTAAAGACGGGTGACATACATAGGTTGAAAGTAAAATTTCCTTTTCGCTTGTTCCCTTCAGTATAAGTTCACCATAACTCAGGAACCCATCATCTAGTTTGCTGTTAATTACTACATGATATTTAGCATCCCTTGGTAACGCGATTCGCTGTCCATGACTTAAGCAAAAACCCCAATTTCGCCGATAAAAAGAAGTAATATAGGGAATTGCTTCTGGCTGATCTGGGAGAGAGTAAAGATGCTTGTCAAGCTCTTCGAAACTAACCCACTTATTTATTGGCTCTGAGTATGCTACAATATGGAGATTTGTAATTTCAAAATCAACAATCCTTACACCCTCTTCATTTTCAATATATGCACTCTCGATAGACCATTCTTGAGGAATTGTCCAATCGAAAACCTGAGTTCCTGTAGGGACTTCATAAACGGACAAATCGGGAAAAGTATTTTTAATATAGTCTAATGTTTTCCTCACTCCGGGACCTGTTATACTCCTATTAATAGTAAACAAATCACAGGCCCATTGATAAATATCTTGTCCTGAAGGTTTCACAATACTATTCATGTTTTTTTAATGGTATACCCGGTATGTAGACGAACTTTTTCAACTAGATCCAGATTCAGATCATTATGGTACAAATCAAACTTGTTTCTGAGGTAATACGTTTCCCACTCTGATTCACTCCCAAGAAGAAAATATTTCTGATCTACATCTAGGGCGCTCCGGTAAAAGAGTTGAAATTCCCGCTCCGAAATTATATGAATAAAATCGTCTCCTACTTGATATCGTTTAACTAAACTAAAAGATTCTACCAAAGCATCAAACCTGGCAAGACAATTTGTTTTGTTCTCGTAAAACGTGTGATCTTTCACGTACGAATCGAACCTGCCATTGAACGTATAATCACCAAAGCTTAATTTCACGTCAAACGATTTGATAAATCTTCCTTTAGCTTCAAATTTCTGTTCGTAATAATGGTACAAGGTCGGGCCATTAAAATTTAACCCAATCATCATTACATAAGTATTATCGAGATTTGAGAAAAGATCAAAGAAAGATCCTGAGCCAAAAGAAGTTGCCGAATTTTGCTCAAGTAGCGTAGAAGTCTCTTTCCCTGAAATACAATTCGAATAAATAGGATGTACTGTACGTTTAAACTCTTTTGATTTCGCTGCAAGTTCGCCTAACACACCGGACATAATTTTCGAAGTGTTAAAATCAAATTCTCTGGGCTGGTTGTATGTGTTCAACGTATAAGTGGGAATAATCAGGGTTCCTTCTGTACCGACACTCTCCCTAAGTAGTTCTATAAAACAGAGGACCGCTTCTTTCCCTAAGAATCTTCCTAAACTTAGTAGTCTTGAATATACAAGGACATTTTTCCCTTCAAGCCCCATCGACATCAAGGATTTTTCTAAATCACCTGAAGTTACCATGCCACCCCTGGATTTAAAAAGATCCATTACTGCCTTAATTTTTGTACTAACGCCTCTATATTGGAAACGGTGTTAAAATTTTCGTGGTTAAGATCCTCAGAATCGATATTTATCTGAAACTCTTCTTCTAATTTCGTTATCAGTTCAATAGTTGTCAGACTATCCAGAATGCCTTCATCAAGCAGATTCGTGGTTAATTCTACATCATCAGTTTCGGTTAGATCTCGGACTATTTTCAAAACCTTTTCTTTTATACTCTCCATATTTAATTCAATTTTAATAGTTCGTGTGAAATGCTTCTGTTATTATAAAGGAATTTAGCTTCAAAGTTATTGCCGTTTAATAGGATAAGAAACGAAGGGCTTTTCTTTAGCATGATTGCTGTAAGATCCTCTTCCGCAATATCCTTTGTAAGCCAGCCTATTGTTGACAATCCTGCATCATCATTGTAGCTCAAGGTATCTTTGTAATTTCTGATGATCACAAATGTAAAATTGCTAAACTTCTTGTTGATTACTTTGCAACTGATTATAAGGAAATTATCATCGTTCAACAACACTTTACTATTTTTAATACTCTTAAAAAAAGATTTTTGCTCTTCAAAGTCGTTAGCATAAAACCAGCAACCACATCCTTTCTCAAAAAAATTAGTTGCAACCGCTATCCTTGAATTCAGCAAAGGATCAAAATAATATGTTACAAAAAACTGACCTCCCATGAAATGCTGTATTTCTAAAGATTCATCGCCTGGCTGTATATTAGGATAAATAAGACCAAACATTTCCGGGCTCCTCGTCGCTGTAGGAATAGTATATAACAATTCGATTGCTGGTGTATCATCAAATCTGGGCCTGTGCAGTGTAAAGTTAGAAGTTGCGTTAGCCTCATTCCTTAGCAGATCTGCTCTTACCTCCTGATGATTAAATTGAAAAACCTCACCTGGCAGGAAAAACTGATCCAAGAATAAACTTTTGCTATGGCCCGTGAAATCAGGATTGATTGTAAAAACCAAGTGCGAGAGACCTAAAATAGAACTCATTATAGTAATTGGTTTAATATAATTTCCATTTCAGGACGTGCGATCTTACCTGTTGCAGTTCTGGGAAATGAACTCACTTTAAAAATCCTCTTGGGAAGAAGATTAGCACCGATGTGCTTTTTCAAAAACATTTTGATTTCACCCTCATTCAGATCTTCTTCAGCAATAAAAAATGAATAGATTTCCTCGCCAACGGCTGCATCTTTAATCCCTATAGTGTAAGCTTCTTCGATGCTTTCAATTTCCATAATCCTGGACGTGATAGTTTGTGACGCAATACTAAACCCCCCTTTTTTTATAAGATCCTTCTCCCTACCTGTAATAAAAAGGCAACCCTGATCATCGAAATATCCGATGTCCCCAGTATAAAAAAAGCCATCCCTGAACCATTCAGATTGGTCTCCAGCTGAAAAATATGAGCCATAGCATGATCCGCTCTTAACTCTAATTGATCCTGTTTTCCCGGCAGGCTGGACAGACTCTCCATTCCATATTTCAATATGTACTCCCTCAATTACTTGTCCAACAGAATCAGGCTTTTCTTTCGAGAAGTCATCATTAATCGTCATAAAAAGCGTTTCAGTCATTCCGTACTGTTGTAGTATCTTTTGATTGTAATTGTTCTCGAACTCGCTTTTGCTACTTACGTCTAGAAAAGAGGTTCCACAGATAACACGAAAAAATGAGGGTAGAGTTGTTTTTTCGTTCTTTCTGGAATACATCAGAAGAGTTGGTATCATAGAAGGGGTGATATGAAACACTACTTTCCCGTTATCAGCTACCGATTTTAACAGCTTTGTCGCATTCATCATGTTCAAGGGGCCTGAGTATACTACGGTACAGTTAATAAAAAAGGCTGTTAAAAAGCTATTATAGAGGCCGTGAGCATGCCAGAGTGGAGAACCACACAGAAAGTAATTATCATGTGTAATTTCTAAGCGTTTTGTAAAGGCATTTATGTTAGTGATAAGATTAGTGAACGATAAAGGGATGCATTTTTGTTTTCCACTAGTACCTGACGAGAATAAAAGTAATGCGATATTATCATCATCGATATCAAGGCAATATTGGTCTTCTGAGAGAGTTTGCTTTTCCTCATTAGACCGTAGGTCTCTGGTTTGTAAAAATGAACTTTGAAATTTGAAGTCAGAATAAATAAAATCAAACTGAAATTCTTCTATAATATCTTCATATTCATCTTCCTTTAAATTTGGTGAGTAGATTGCAGGAGTCAGCCGACATCGCCAGCAAGCAATTAAAACAGGAATATAGTTCGAAGCTTCCTTCAAAGTTAGAAGGACAACCTTATTCTGTCCAACATCATTGCGTCTGAAAGTTTCAGCTATATTTACCGATTCAATTAGTATTTGCCTGTAGGTGATTTCACTATTGCGAACAGGATCTATCAAATAGATTTTGTCTAATAGCTTATTTTCGAATTTAAGAAACATTAATTAAATATCTTTTTTTAGCTCAAAAAACCACCAAAAGGGAAATTCTGCATAAAATAATTTATCAGTTTCTACACCCTTATATTTAACTTCTCTTATTTTAGAAATCACCATACCAGCCCCTTCAGCAGCCAGGGAAACCTCTTCAAGATTAGGTGTAACCCGATATTTTCTGTTTGCGTATTCTACCGCTATCAAAAACGGCTTATGTTTGTTGAACCACGGTTGCAGGTGGAAAATACCATGCGGGTCCATAATATAAATCTTCCCGTTCTCATTCAATAGAGCGCTAAGTTTGGTTAACAAAAGCGCTGGAGTAAGTTCCATTTTCTTATATGGTTCGAAATAATACAAGAAAACGTCTGATAAAAATATCATATCAAACTTCTCTTCGAATATTTCAAAATCGCTTCTCTTCTCAAATGAAGCTTTTATGAAATCTATCTTACCTCCCTTTGAAAATTCGTTCTTCGCTATATTAATATAATTCTCAGATGGGTCGACACCTGTAACCATACCACCCAGTTTATGAAAGAAATGAGTGTAGTATCCAATCCCGCATCCAAAATCCAGTACCTTTTTACCTTTGGTATTTTCTGCCGTGAAGAATTCGTTCATAAAAACTTCTTGCACCCAATTGTAAGGTGTATCAGTTGTACCTTTATAATCCGGCAAAAACTTCTGCGTTATCCACCACATCTCCGCGTTAATGTTCTGATTACGCAATACGTATTGTCCTATCTGCTGGTGAAAATTTCCAATATGGTCTTTGTCAAAAAGATTAACTTTCTTACCCAACTTATTTGTATAATCATTATCGGAAACCAATATCGAAAGGTCGGATAACAATCCAATTGATTCATCGAGTGACTTATTATCTGTATCGTTCAGTTCTATTCCTGTGAGAAGACCGTTAGGGTTATCAAGTAAGCATTCAGATAATGAAAATGTTGAAATATCTTTTATTACAATATTGCTACTACTTTTTTTACCCTCTGTATAATCAGTGATTAGTTGGAAAGAAGATGTGTTTGTTAAAACACCTCTTCTTGTCAACAATTGATACAATAAAAATTTGTTTTGCTGAACCGGAAAGACTATTGTGTGTGCTGAGAATGATAATTGCATAGATTAAATATTAAAAGCAGAAATTCTTGACGGAGCGCCATCAAAACCGAGTAATTTTAAAGGCATAACTATTAAAAAGATTTTTCCCGGCTTTAATTTATCAAGGTTCGTAAGATACTCTGCAAGTATGACACCGGCAGTAAAAATCTTTTTGTGATTAGGTGAATCTAAAGAACAATCATCACCAAAATAAGCGCTATCCGGTGACGGAAAGTCCAAACCAATTAATTTAATATTTTTTTCGATTAGCAAATCCATTGCTCTAGGGGAAAAATAGGGCCAGTCCTTGTAATACTGACTAGTATTCCAAAATCTAGACCAATCTGAACGAAATATGATTCGCTTTACATTTTCCCCAGCTTCGTTAAGGTGGTTTTGAAGTTCTTCTACTTCAATCACCTTACCGGGTTCGATTCTTCCTAGATTTACCAACCAAGCTTCCCCCACCAGATCATTGACATCATAATCTTCGACAGTTTTCCCATCTGGTAAAAAATGTCTGGGCGCATCGACATGTGTACCGCAATGGGAACCCATTGTAAACTTTCTAGTTTCCCGGCCCTCTATAGCAATTCGCCCCATTATAGAAGATTCAAATTTATGGTGGACGCCCGTCGGATAAGTTATCATCCCATCATGAAGGCCCAAACTAAGGTCAATTATCTTATTCATCGTAATTAAATTTTCTAGCCGCAAATATTAAAGCTCTTCTTCACCAAAATAAGTTGGCCATATTTTCAGATTAGAATATATAGAATCCCCATCATTAATCGAAGCAGCAATATTCTTTAAATGTTCCGCTGACGTTGTAATTTTATTTACTTTGCAAACTTCTGATATAAGTAACCTCGGGTCAATTCTTTCCTCTCTGGCAACTTTTAATATAAGGGGCATAAAGCTCGAATGAAACTGTGACCATCCCGCAGTTGTATCTAATGAGCTCATCCCTCTTTGCAGTATCAAAGGCCTTATCAGGCTTTCTCCAAGATCCATTATTCCTATCGGATCGTAAGTATCATTTAAGTCCATCAAATCAAGCATACAAATAAGGTGTTCTGATGCCACATTTCCTGAACTGCGTCCGAACCCTTGTAAAGATGCGTCTATGAAGGTAACTCCTTCTTCAATACACACTAATGCATTAGCCATTCCAAGCCCCAGGTTATTATGTCCATGAAATCCCAATAAGAAGTCAGGGTTTAAGGCAAAAGCTGCCTGGATAAAGTTTTTAACCTGAGTAGGTAACATTCCCCCGGCAGAATCGACGAGATAAATGCCATCCGCGCCAAACTGATGACTTTTATTAACAAGAGCTGCAAACTCCTTAGGTGATAAAACGTAAGACTTCATGAAGTTTGCAAATACCTCCAATCCCTTCTTTTTGGCTAAATCTATGAATTTTTTAGATTCATCCACTTTATTTACATCGGTTCCGATTCGTACAAACCCCATCCCATGATCAATGGCCATTTGTAAGTCATCCAGTTTAGCAATTCCTGGAATACAAAACATTCCCCATTTAGAATTATTACCAACTACCCCTGAGGTAGCATCACAATATTCCTTGTCTGTAGCAGCCGCAACATCAAAACCTCTGCTGCTAGCCCCTAAACCTACTCCATGTCCGACTTCAATGTAAGGAAAGCCAGCTTTGTAAAGCTCTAGAGCAATTTTCGATGTGTCTTCCTTTGTGAATTGAAAATCTATAACATAACTTCCATCCCGGAGCGTACAATCTAGAATAATTGGAATTTTGCTTTTACCTATTTGTGTCATTATAATTTCTAATATTTAACTAATTATCAGCGATCATATTCATCGTTAACCTTTCTCCTTTCGATACATTCGCATGAAACTTCTTTCCAATTACAGCAACAAGAAATTTTGGATGCATTCCAAATCCGGGGCGTATTGATCTGACATTGTCATGTGTCAGAACTTGACCCGCCTCGACATCTTTAACTACATAAAGTGAACGCGAAAAATCTCTACCCGCTAATTGCTTTTCCGTAAGTATATAATCAACTGAGCCAATTGCTTTTTCTGCTTCGCGCACACCTTTTACCATAGCGGTGAATTCTTGTTCGTTCATAGAAAAAGAAGCATCGGATCCTCCGATAGATCTATCAATAATAAAATGTTTCTCGATTATTTTAGCCCCTAAACAAGTCGCCACAATTGGCACTGTACTGCCAATTGTGTGATCAGATAATCCGCTGATTACTCCAAACCTTCTAGCTAAATCACTAATCATCAACATATTTGCCTCATCAATGGGTGCAGGATAAGATGATGTACATTTTAGCAAAGCTATATCATTATTGCCCGCATTTCTACAAGTCATAACAGCAAGTTCTATATCTTCAATTGTAGCAATACCTGTAGATATAATTATTGGTTTACCCTTAGAAGCGACTAGTTCAATAAGGGGGATATCTGTTATCTCAAAAGAAGCTATCTTATAGGCAGGGCTACCCAATTCTTCCAAAAGCTCCACTGCTGTAGGGTCAAAAGGTGATGAAAAACAAACAAGACCTTCCTCCTTTGCTACTCTAAAAAGTTCGGCATGCCACTCCCAGGGGGTGTAAGCCTCCTGATAAAGGTCGTGAAAGGTTTTACCATCCCATATCGTACCTTGTTTAAGTTTAAAGTCATCAGAGTCACTTTGTATGGTGATTGTATCGGCTGTATATGTCTGAAGTTTTATTGCATTGGCACCCGCACGCTTTGCTGCCCTGATCGTATCAATTGCCACCTGCAGGCTGCCATTGTGATTAGCAGATAGCTCAGCTATAATAAAAACGGGGCTGTTTTCTGAAATCGTATAAGATCCTATTTTCATTTTAAAATTTTGAATATCGAACACTATTTATCCCCTGATACATCAATTTTTCAACAAATATAAAACCAGCACTTTCAAATGCCTTGATAGAATTGGAATTCTCTACCTTAATATAAGCATCGATCCTGTAATGCTGATTTTCTCCACGAAAATAATTACACGCAGAACTCATTGCTTTCCCAGCATATCCTTTGCCTCGATATTGCTTTTCTATCGATACTCCAATGATAGCCGACTTGTCAGTAGATTTATGAAAAATTACCTGACCAATATTTTCCTTCGATTGATTCATAAACATTAACATCAAGCAGTTTGGGTCATTGAGTTTACTATCAAACCAGGCTTTATGTGTATCCAATTCTATTGGTGTTGAATTAAATGATTGTTGGCGAACCATGCTATCATTTGCCCAATCAAAATAAAGCATTAAATCATCAATTTTAGCTTTTCTAAACGTTACCATATTCATTGAATTTGGAATGAATCACTACATCAACAAATTTATCATCATAGTAACAATGCTGGTGCAACCTTGCTTCTTCCTTAAAGGATGCTTTTTCAATTGCACGATACAAATGAGGCCTTAAGTCAAATGCGTAGGTATAAATTTTATGGAGACAAAGCTCTTCAAATGCAATCTTTTCGAGTATATTCAAATAGGTTATCCAATAGTTTTCAAAATACTGTCCTTGAAGTTCCGTTTTCATGATAAAAGAAACTTCCGCATTCTTATCTGTCCAGTTTATATGAACTAAGCCACCATAGCCAATGAATTCACCTGATTTAAGAAAGGAGAATAATAACTGGCTCGGTTTTTCTGCTTTAACAAGCTCAGCAACAATCGTGTTAAAATAGTGATCTTGCTTTTCTGCGGTAAGTACTTCTGACTGCCTTAAATGAAAGATTTGTTCATTTCGCATTTTCATTATTTCAAAACGATCTTCCTTTCTAACAGGAATCAAAGAGAATTCTCCACTAATGAATATATCAGTCGTAAGGCATTGATAACGAGTCATAAATAATCAGTTTTGAAATCTGATATTTACTCCTGCATTTGAAATCTGAGCTCTAGTTTGGACTAGGTTTTGATCTCGATGTGCGAAAAATGAACCGGCACAAACAGCTTCAACATTCGCCTCTATAAATGCTTGCGAAAAATGCATGGATAAACCACATCCTCCTCCACAAATAACTGGAATATTCACAGCAGATACGATTTGCTTTGGAACCTCCAGTTCTATTCCGTTGCGCATTCCATCGTTATCAATACAAGTAATCATGAGCTCTCCAGCTCCCAGTCGTTCGGCTTCAATTGCCCATCCAACAGGATTTAGTTCCGTTTTCTTTTTTCCCCCTCGTGTATATACGTAGTATTTGCCATCAGCCTCTTTTTTATAATCAATGCTTATCACAACACACTGCGCACCATATTTATCAGACATTGAGGTAATAAATCTAGGATCTTCAACCGCTTTTGAATTGATGGAAATCTTGTCTGCCCCATTGGATAACAAAATTCTAAAATCTTCATCGCTCGTCACCCCTCCTCCTACTGTCAAAGGCATAAATATCTCTTCAGAAACTCTGGCTATTATTTCGCTCAGCGTTTTGATACTATTGAAATCACTCTCAATATTTAGGAAAATCAACTCATCAGCCGATTGGTCCTGAAAAATTTTAGACTGTGAAACAGGATCCCCAATTTCAATCTTATCTCCGAATTGTTTGGTTACTACAACAACCAGTTTTTTCGGATTGAATTTACTTCTTGCCAACTGTAGTTTAGGAATTAATCTTTTCTTCGACATTTAGGGTTTCCAGTTTATAAAATTTTCCAGCACCTTCAATCCAAGATCTTGACTCTTTTCAGGATGAAACTGAGTAGCAAAAATATTATCTTTCAAAATCGCTGCGGTTACTGTTTCTCCATATTGATATGAAGCCACGCGCTCCTCTGGTTGATTCACTCTAACTTGATATGAGTGCACTAGATAAAAATCAGGATGCTCTGGCAATCCATTAAACAGTGGTACCTTTGCTTGAAAATTGATTGTGTTCCACCCAATGTTTGGAACTTTAAGCTTAGGATCTCCGGGATTCAATTTAACCACTTCTGCATCAAACCAGCCCAGGCACTGATATTCACCACCCTCATAACTCCTTTTCGCCATAACTTGCATACCCAAGCAAATACCAAGGGTAGGTTTTGCCTTATTGATTACCTCCTGATTCAAGGCTTCTGAAAAACCACTTTCGTTGAGTTTAAGGATACACTGATTAATTGCGCCTACACCTGGCAAAACAATTCTATCCACTTTAGATAGGTCCTCTGGGGTATGACAAATCATTACATTCGCGCCTAAGTATTCAAAAGCATTGAATACCGACATCAGATTACCCATCCCGTAGTCAACGATCCCGATCATCTACTGTGATTTTCTCCAGTTCTCAATTTGAAAATCGGCCTCTTCACGTTTCATCTTTCCTTCACGTGTCCACTGATCAAAATCTGGTAGCTTAGCGCCTGCTTCCTGCTCAAATACATTCAATTTCCAAGGTGACACGGTATGACTTTGTGAAATTTCAAAGAATTCAGCTTCGGTAAGCCCGACCATCTCTAGGAAAATTTCTAAGCTAGCAGGTTTCTTGCCTTCATATTGTTCAATCATCTCCATTCCTTCTTCCCTGTCCAATCGTCCATGACGGATATCAATAGAAGCTAATGCAGTAGGACGCGTATATCCACGTTTGATGTATTTGATATAATCCCTTACACCCTGCATATGACATTCTATTTTTTCATAATTGTATTGAGGAGGTACATTTTCCACCAGGTCCCCTTTCCAACCCAACTCATCCATAATGATTTTAGATTGAGTTTTCACATCCCATGGAATATATGAACCAAGACAAACACTCTTATAATTTAAAGCCCTTAACTCTTTTAAAGGAGGATAGGTGTATGGTTTAAAATCGCGTTCATCCAGATCTCCTCCCAAACGAACTGCCATATCCAAAGCTGTAATACCTAAATTCACAAAACGATTGAATCGTTTTTCATCCACCTCTTCCGGTTGGTCATAGCTATAATAAGAAGTATATTCCGCAGATGGTTCGCCCCAGAAAATCAATGGTACTTTATATTTTATAGCGATATGCATTGGATAGGAAAAAATACCGGTGTGACAATGCCAACAGAAATCGCCTTTTTCAAGGAAACTCTGTAACATTAGCTTCTGAACAACTTTCCAGTTAGGTGTAAATGAAATAAAGTCAGCGCCTAAATTTCTCAAAACTGTGGTAGTATTTTCATTCAGATTTGGCCTAAGGAAACCATGGTCAAATCGAACCACTAATGGTTTAATTTTGAATTCTTTAATTAAGTAATACAAAGTCCACACACTATCCTTTCCACCACTGAACGGAACAATACAATCATAATCGTATTTACCTCGATGTTCCTCAATCAACGCACTTAAATCTTTCCTTCTATCCTCCCAATCAATCTTACCTTCTTTAAATTCGACCTGACGACAAATACTACATACTCCTTCTTCATCGAATGAAATCGACTCGTGGGTTTCAGGTAGTAAGCATTTGGTGCATCTTTTCATATTATATCTATTAAATTTATTTCAAGCGTTTTAATTTAACCTCTTAAACCCTGAGTGACAAACCGGTCCTTCTAACAACATATCTACATTTTCCAGGCCTTTGTCACAATCTGAAATAACTTTATATACTTCATCCAGTGCTGTAAAATATGATTCAAAATACTTGTCCTCATGAGCCACAGACGCATAGAAATTAGTACTTGCTAAAAATCCTTTCTTAAGCATCTCTTGAGTGAGCAAGGTCTTATAATTTAAGGCATTCTTACCTGTAAAGGAATAGGTTGATAAAGAAGGAATACCCGAAATGAAAATTTCCAATTCATGTTTCTTCGCAAGTTCTGTCCAGCCCTTCTGCATTTTTATGCCTCGTTCAGTAATGATTTCCCATGATTTAATTCGATTCATTACCTCGAGTGTTTTTAAAGCCGCAGTCGGCCCTATTCGTTCAGTCCAAAATGTGCTACTAATAAAAGTCCGCTGAGCTGCTTCCATCACCTCTCGTTTACCTACCACAGCTGTTAAGGCATATCCATTACCAATAGTTTTTCCGAACATAGCTACATCTGGCTCTACCCCATACTTCTTAAAAATTCCCCCATAGGTTTCTCTGAAACCTGAAGTACATTCATCAAAAATCAATACAATATTATTCTTTGTAGCAAGGCCACGCACTTTTTGCAAGAAATTATCTTCTGGACCGAAGTTCCTAACAACTTCCATTTTAATTACACCAATTTCGTGAGTTTTGATAAGGTCTTCTAGTTCATGAATATTGTTATAATGAAAAGGGAAAACCGTATTCTTCAGATTCTTGGGGACACCAGCAGGATCTAGACCCGGTAATAAATGTCCGGATAATCCATCTCCTTGATTATGGTTTGTTGATAAATACCAATCATGCCATCCATGATAACCGCAAATGGCTACTTTATCTTTTCCGGAAGCAGCACGTGCAATTCGAATAGCAATGGCATTTGCTTCTCCCCCACTACGAGCAAATCTTACCATATCCGCCCAAGGATTCATCTCTATCAATTTCTCCGCCAAAGCTACTTCTTCCGGACAATTAAGAGTACTCATGTTCCCATTTCGTACAGTCTCAATCACCGCCTCATCTACTTCCTCATGACCATATCCCAAAGTATTAGTACCAATACCCATAATGCACATATCAATGTATTCGTTTCCATCAAGGTCCCATACTTTACAGCCTTTGGATTTACTGTAATATGAAGGCCAGTTGTCAGGTAAAAACATTTCTGGTCTTTTTGAAAGAAGCATAGTTCCACCTGGAATTAGTGCTTTAGCTTTTTTATACAACTCTTGTCCGCTACCCATGTGATTAATCATTTTTCAAGGATTTTAAGAACCCCTCATTTCTTACAATGTTATTATTGATATTGGTATAATTATTTGCTATTATATGTTTAGTATACCTTAACCACGACTCATCCATACCAAGATCTTCGATTAGCCTCTTAATTAAATCAAAATCATGGAACTCATCAACGGTCATTCTGATATTGGAAAAATCATCAAAACAAGGAAAGTTCGCGGAGCTAAATAAAACTCCACCGTTATAAGTCGAGTTATTCCTTATATAAGGTGTAACATGCTCCCTGTCAGATTTCAAAGTTGATTCTCTCCAAGCCCTTTCAAGGGCTGTGAACTTAAAAACCTCCACATCCTGCCCGTCAGGAAATCGCTCTACTAAAATATTTGAAGCGTAATCAACATCGTTGACCTTGGCAAATTTAATAACCGCATCAACTAATTCCGGATCGATCAATGGACAATCTGAAGTTACCCGGACCACCCACTTTGGTTTAAAATCTTTTAGTGCTTGATAGTATCTATCCAAAACGTCATTAACTTCTCCTCTGGCTACTTTAACATCCAAAGCATTACAAAGGTCAACGATAGCATCGTCATCGTCACTTATGGTCGTTGCAACGATTATTTCATTAATTTCTCTGCATCTGCTTAGCCTCTCTAATTGAATCCTTAAAAGCTCTTGTCCGTTTATTTTTAAAAGAACTTTTTTAGGCAGTCTCATGCTACCGCACCTTGCTTGTGTCACTAAAATCGTATGCTCTAATTCCATAGTGAAGGATTCAAAAGATTAATATCGCTTACTATAATTTCATTAATCTTATATACCACATCTGGTGGCAACGTTTGATTTGCGTCAGACAGATTCTGGTCTAGTTGTTCTAAACTATCTACTCCAATGAGAACTTTATCTAATAAAGCTTGCTCAAGACAGTAATTTATTGCCAGACTCTGCATTGACATGTTTTGCGCATCTGAAATTTCGCGGAGCCGATTAAGCTCCGTTTTAAGTGATCTTACAATTTTATTTTCATTTTCAATCGGCATAAAGAATAAGCCTTGTAAAAAAACCGACCTGGAATGGATTATCTTGCCTTGCTGCTTAGCTTTTTCTAATATAGCCCCCCTAAGTGCTATATTATCTAAAAGATTGAATGGCAGCTGTATTATATCGATTAATGCGTCCTGGAGTACATTTTCAATTTGAATATTAGTATATACAGAGACCCCTACAGATTCAATCTTACCTGTTTTCTTAATCGAATTTAATTGGTTGATGTCTTTTCTATTTTTTTCGTAGGTATCATATGAATGAAACAATATACTTTCTATCTTTTCTACATTCAATTGACCTAAGTAGCTGTCAATTGTTTCAGATAACGTTCCTGCAAAATTTGCCGGTATTTTCGTAATAATTTCAAAGCGAATCCCTTTATGCTTCTTATGAAAATCGCCAATGATTTGATGAGCATTTCCATAAGCTTCGGCTGTATCTAAGCACCTGATTCCGGCTTCATAGGCTCGTATCAGGATCATTTCTATTTCAGCAAGGCTTGGCCGGCCATTTTGATTATTTATTCCATAATCCAGTCCGAACTGAACCGTTCCAAGAACTAACTTGCTAATGTTATTTCTCATTACCGCGGTTAAAAATCGCCATCCGAATTACATTACAATATTTTCCTTCGTATAATCCATGTTCCTTATAGACTCCTTCCACAGAAAATCTTAGCTTATGATAAAGCGTTAGGGCAGCGATGTTGTCTTCGACAACTCCAAGAGTGAGCTTTCTGAGCCCTATATCCTCAAATGAATATTGTATAATTTTATCAGACGCTTCATATGCATAACCCTTTCCCCACTCTTTCGAGTCACCCATCATAATTCCGTATTCTCCTAAACCATGACGCATATTAATGGGATCTATTTTAATGTTGCCAATATGTTTATCACTTTCCTTCAAATGAATGGCCCAAAAATAAATGTTCTTTTTTTCAACCTCTTTCAGATATTCTGACAACATCTTAAGGGTATAATTACCACCTGTTTCTAAATATCGAATAACATTATTATCGTTCAACCAGTTTACATAGTCTATACTCAAATGCTTGCACGAAAGCGGTTTATAAATCAATCGCTGTGATTCAAGTATGACATCCATTTTGATCAGGCTGTTTCGTTAACTTCTTTGAGCCATTGTGTCACTTTCACAAGACCCTCATAAAACTGAACTTCAGGTTGATAAGATAAATTATCTTTTATTTTGGAAATATTTGCCCTTGAATGCTTTACATCCCCTGCTCGTTCATGACCATAAGTGGCATGAATTTCTTTTCCAAAAATTTTATTAAGGTTATTGATAATTTCATTTAAGGTAATCTGTTCGCCACAAGCTACATTATAAACTTGATTTAATGCATTTGAATTTGTGGTAAATAATGCTAGGTCATTGGCCTGTAAGGCATTGGCTACATATGTAAAGTCACGGCTAGTTTCTCCGTCACCATTAATATGTGGAGTCTGACCAGAAAGAAATGCTTTCACAAAAATAGGAATCACTGCTGCATAAGGATTGTCTGGGTTTTGCCGTGGACCGAAAATATTGAAATACCTTAGCCCTATATAATTTAACCCATATGTCTTTGAGAAAACATCTGCAAAAACCTCAACTGCAAACTTAGTTACAGCATAAGGGCTAATGGGTTTACCAATCCTGTCCTCAACCTTAGGCAGCTCTTTACTATCGCCATAAGTGGACGATGAACATGCCAGAATAACACGTTCAACTCCATTAACAACACAAGCATGTAGAATATTTACTGTCCCTAATACGTTTACTTCGGTAGATCGCATAGGATTTTGGATCGAACGAGGAACTGAACCTAAAGCTGCCTGATGGCTAACCTTATTAATCCCCTGTGTCACTTCCAAACAGATCGAATAGTCACAAATATCACCTTGAATGAACTCAAACTTGGAATCGCCAACAAATCGTTCAATATTAGAATAATACCCGTTCGAAAGATCATCTACAACTCGTACTAGCGAAATTCTAGGATCATTCATATATTTTTCTACCAAATGAGAGCCAATAAATCCGGATCCACCGGTAATTAATATTTTAAAGTCATCCCCCATTTCTATCTTAGTTTATATATGTAAAACTTCCCAAATCCTCGTGCATATGCCGAATCCACAACTTGAAATTTCTCAAACTTCCCTAGAGTTATAAAATTAAGCATTGATGGATTTTCTATTAACTGATTACGGTTAAATGCTAAATAATTTGAGTTTGCAAATGATCTTCTATACTGTTCATCGATCTCCTTATCATTTTTGTAACTGCCCAATTTGAAATGGATATAAGCATAATAATTTGCCGTAATATTCGAAAGTGGTGTTTTAGTAATCAAATCACTCGGCAAAATTATCTTATCATATTTCTCTAATTTCTGAATTGCTTCCCTTTCCAAGGAGATTGTGTGAGGCAATCTAATTCCATACTTTAGTGCAGATATCAGAAGACATAGAATTAAGATATAGTAAATTTTTCCAAAATGAACATTTAAATTAGGCTTGAATTTTAACTCATACAAATAAAGAATCAAGGGTATAGTTAAGATTAAAACTACTTGAATATTACCTTGAGTTCCTCCAAGATTTATAGCACTTTTAGCTTGTATTAAAGCGTATAAGCAAATTGAAATAGAGTAAATAATAATCAAATTATTTTGCCCTGATAAGCGACTTGATATTTGTTTAATCTTTTTAATATGACTTAGAAGAATAAAAAGGACAAGGAACAGATATACCTTATTATTCGCTAATATTTCATTAACAAATTCCGGGAAAGAAAACCTAAGAGCTCGGCCAGTGTTTGCAAAAACTGTATGGATCAAAAGTGATTCCGATTGCAAGATTAACAGAACAAAAATCATTGTGGAGCTAGCCAAAACAATGCAGTTCCATAAATGACGAGTTCTTCTATTTCTTATATATGAAATAAGATTGCCCGCAAATATTCCAAAAATAAAAACCGCTGCTTGTTGTTTAAGGGATAATGCAGCAAATATTAACAGGGAATTAATAATAGAATCTTTAATCTTTGGCCGAACGGTATTACTTCGTACAAGAAAAAGTATAGCTAGTCCCAAGCTTAAAATATCTGGTTTAAATTCCAGCGAGTAATCAAGTAAATTGTTAAAGATAAAAAAAGCACAAAGCTCGAGTGTGAAGAAACTTATCCTATCTAATTTGGTGTGTTCATTAATTGCTTTATAAAGAGAATAAGAGACATCAATGAAGAAAAATATACATAGCACTGCAACCGCCAGCATTAATCCTTCTGTAAAATACATACTTTTTGTAACCTTATAAATAGGGTAGCTTAAAAATGCCACACCGGGAAAATAAGGGCTGCCATTTAACATTGGCTTCCCTTCATCAGTCCCGGAATATAACGGCTGTGATGAATCAATGTTTGAAGCGGATATAAATATCTGTTCCCCTAAATTCCACCGGCCCCCACGATCAAATGAGTATATGTAGAAGAATAAAAATGACAACAGAAGCAACACAGCGAGTTTGATCCTGTTGTTCAAAACATTCTGATTACCATTTAAATGTGGGAAATTTGAGTTTGAAGGATTGTCCATTGTTTAAATATCAAAGTATGAAAAAAGTATTCATCTCGGAGAGTAAATCAGCATTTATTAATCCTCGCTTCATTGCGAATTATCAACTAAAATTTGACGCAAGGAAAATGAACCTTCCTAATTTTTGCTGATACATTTTTTCAATAGTTTCAGGTACTTCAAGCAGAGAAATAACTTTTGCAACTAAGTCCGACGGCTTAAATCCAGATTTAATCATATTTATAAAATCATTCAAATCATTCTTCAAATCGTTTTTGAAGCTGGAATTCCAGGATCCAATAATCTACACTTCTTTCCTGAGAATAGAACTAACTTGTTTCTTGCTAATCAACATATCATCTGTAATATTGCTTAAACATAAAATCCGGCCACTTTGTTTAACTAGTTCTACAGAACTTCCAAAATTAATCTGTACTCCGCTAAGTTCTACAATTTAGTCGTAAAATGCTTATCCTGTTTAAGGAACTTTTCCCCGTCCTTCTCATCATTAAAGTTGATCTTAATAATCTTCTCATCGGTAATAATATCAGTTTGAACTCATTCATGTCAATAATAATATCGAGATCATCCCTTGAATACATCAGTTGAATAAATAGCAATCGCAAGAAACCTGCACCAATAATCAATATCTATTTTCGGGAAGTTTCCTTTAGAAAAGTCCCCGTCACCCGTCGATCCGTAATCCATAGTTTACACATTGTGCATAGCCTTGTAAAGCATTGGTCACTCTTAAAGTATGATTGTAAGGGAAATCCCCCAACCCTGTTACCAATGTTAAAATTCTTTACGTTCCTACCCTTAGATATAACTTCGCCTGAAAACTCATTACCCATAAAAAAGTGCATAAAAATACTCGCCGTTTTCAAAGGCCCTGAAAGTATCACACGAACATATTCCGGAAAACTTAACCTCAATTTCCCATTCATCCTAGCGGTGTTCAGGAATCTCTGTTTGTTTTAATTCAAGAGATTTATTGGAAGTTAGACCTTTTGTTTGCAAACGTATGATAGATTAGAAAACATATTTCCTACTAAGAAAATAGTTCAATAATGATGTAAAAAAGATTCCTGGAATTTGCGAAAACAATTTAGGAAACAGCAATACATAAAGAAAAAAAAATTGTACGCAAAAATGAACAGATAAACATACTAACTGCAGTATGAAATATTTTTTAAATCCTAAAAAGAAGGAAATATCACTCGCAAATGTGTATCTACGGTTTAGAATAAATCCAGTAACCGCTCCTGAAAGAAATCCCATGCTACCGGCCAGAAGCGGATTAAATTTCATAGAAATCAAAAGATAGAAAACTAAATAGTTTAATCCAGTGTTAAAAAGTCCTATTAAACAAAATTTTATAAAACTATTTGCTTTCAAATTGAAATGTTTGCAGATGCTAACAGGGAAATAAAAAAGACAATTAGTTGGTTCTTGATTGGGAAAACTTATAACGATTGTGAAAGAAGTCATCCCAGTAATAAAACATATCTAGTTCAAATGGGTCTCCTAGTGAAACCCATTGTTCAATATCAAAAATAACTATTTTTTTCCCTTCACTGATAAGCGTATTAAGGCTATTACCAATATAATGCTCACCATTTACATTTATATTGTTTTCAACAGCATATTTTGCGGAATGTAGAAAATCACGACCATATCTAAACCAGAATGTCCCTATTAGAAGCGGATCCTTCTCAGGAGTATCCGAAATGGTGGCTTTCTCAACTACTTGTGTAATTGTAGATCCATCTTCCCCGACTTTACAATAAGCGAATGCAGTAGGACTCTTTGTGAGCATTGATCCCATTCTGAAAGTCCAGATTATTACATCAATAGTTTTATCTTGAATTATAGCATCCCATCTAGTATTGTCATAAATGGTGACATAGTCACAGGAGGCAATCAATAAAGGAGCATCTGGCTTGATAGAAGATTCAGCAAGTAAACAAGTGGCAGCCTGGCCACTGGTTTCTCGTTCAACTGGAGTCAACTCTGAATCGTTAAAATTAGCCTCAATAAGTGATTGAAGCATTTTGTGTTTCGCGATAACCTCTTTCCGAAATAAAAATATCCATTTACTAGCTGCCGGAAGGGAATTACATGCTTTTAAAAACATTAGTTCTTTGCCAATCATGATTAACGGTTTACTTACATTGTAGAACTCGTTTTTAAATCTTGACCCTCTCCCGGCCATGGGTATGACATTGATTTGTTCATCTTCGATAGATGATGATGTGTTAATTTCCTTAAATTGGTTTTTCAGGAAATAGTCTGACCAAAAATGATATAAAGAAACATCTTCCGGAGTGCCGAATGATATAAACTTTTCAACAGGAGTAATTTTAACACTACTACCGTTGCGGATAAGTATGTTAGATATTAAACTTACATACCATTCGTTCAAATCTTTAAACCCTTCTTCCATTAAAATATTGGCACTCCTCTTAAAAAGATCCCAGGTTTTAAAATAATATATTCCCGCCGATGCAAATTCTTCCTTTCTGTTGTCGGTAAAACAATTCTTCTCTTTTAATTCAAGTAATTCAAGGTTATCATCCACTCTAACATAGGCATACTTAGTGTGCCCAAAAGACGCAGGATGAAATCCTTTGAAACAAGGTATGGCAGCATCGTAACCAATAATTTCCCTCTTAAAATTAGTATAGCTCCATTCTACATAGATATCACAATAAGAGATGATAACTGGCTCATCGTCATTGATATCTTTAACAGCCAAAGCAGTATATACCGGACCAAACTCGTGTTTGGGAATTACTAAAACCTTACTCCATAAAACAAGCTTTTTTAGCCAGTCAAGGAGATATGGGTACTTTTCAACTTGTTCATCGTTTAGAATGAAATAGAATTTATCATTTTCACTGTACATGTCCAATACATGCTCCAACATGGTCTTACCATCAATTACAATAAGAAATTTAGGAACGGTGTATCCAGCGTCCTTAAATCTTCGCGAGTGCCCTGCGAGGGTTATTATTATATTCATTTATGGGCTATTGACTCTTCTTAAAATATCAAACATACAAATCGAAAGGCATTTACAGCAAGGCAAACGCATAAAAATTGATCTGAATTTCTAAATAGTTAACATACACAGCGGCTATTTGTCTTTTTCTTTTCACTGGATGATTTTTTTTTGTCATTTTTTATAATATTCAAATCTGGCTTGTTAATTAATAAAAAATTTTGAGAGGAAATTTTACATCTTTTTCTATCTGCAACTTGCTGAAAGATAATATCTAAGGTCCAACGTAACTTGTTTTCGATACCCCGATGAATTTAACAAGGCACTTACCATTTGAATAGGCGATTTTACGCCTCCGGTTTTTGCCCCATCGAATTGTTTTGCCATCAATACTGATGAGCTATCCTTTAAGGCCATCCACAACGGCGTTTAACCAGGCTCTAAAACAGGGCTCGAATTTTCCACGATCCAGAATTTACAGACTTTAATAATTAAAGACCTTTATCAATCGCCTCATGAATAAGATCCATAGATTCGGATATAGATTCGTTTTCTCTAAATAATCCACCTTCACCTAATACAAGAAAATCGGCTCCTGCTGATACCATTTCCGGAATGTTTTCGAGATTAACATTCCCATCCACTGAGATTTTGATAGAAAGACCT
Organism: Daejeonella sp.; assembly: GCA_041689125.1. Taxonomy (GTDB): domain Bacteria; phylum Bacteroidota; class Bacteroidia; order Sphingobacteriales; family Sphingobacteriaceae; genus Daejeonella. Next base: position 4,694 of record JBDNGV010000229.1, on the reverse strand, counting down.
TGTTCATCAAGGACTTTTCTAAGCTTTTGTACTTTCTTTAAAACCTGTGATACTAATGGCTTGGCTACATATCCAGGATTTACTGTCATTAAAATTATAAGGTCAACATCTTCTAAAATATACTCCAATGAATCGATTGGAGTTCCGGGACATAAAGCCACGCCGACTCTTGATATATTCTTTTTTACACTTACCAAATCTCGGTGCAGATTTCTTGAGGTTTCCTGATGAATTGTAAAATAATCAGTATCATCAACCTGGAAACTATTGAATAACCTTGAAGGTTCTTCCATCATTAAATGGAAGTCAAAGGGAAGCTTTGTATTCTTCCTAACAGTATTGATTATAGATGATCCCACAGTAAAGTCCGGAGCAAAGTTTCCATCAATAATGTCTATATGTAAATAATCCAGAGAGACTGCCTCCAGCTCTTTTAATTGTAATCTTACATTTAACCAGTCCACACACATTAATGAGGCGGATAGAGTGATATTCTTATACAATATTTTTAAGTTTAGAATACATAATTGGGTTTGACTATAACTTTTATTGCTTCTTTACTACTGGCCTTTATTAAAGGCTTCATCAAAATTTTCTAACGTATAAATATGAGTAATAAATGCTTTTCCGTCAATATTACCCTCTGCCAAAAAGGACAATGCCTGTTTCTGCTGCTGTGGTATAGATCGAGGTGAGCCGGTACTGTAAGCTTCCTATAATGAATAAAGTTTGAAAACAAGGAGATCATGGCTGCATTTTTTGGTAAACCCACAATAAAATTAACAACTCTCCGTCTAGATAATAAAGAAACTACCATTTCGTAATTCTCTACCACATCATTTACCGTAAAAATAAGTTCTGCACCTTTTTCTTGAGTGATCTCCATGACTCTTTCACAAACATTACTAATTAGAGGTTTCTTGGCCAATGATGTGGCCAGAATTTACTCTTGCATTGCCATTTTTAATAATCTTTAAAACTGAGCCGCAGATACCACAGGATTCTACCTTAAATAATACTTCTCCTTGTTTGAGTTCCGGCATGTCGTTCACTAAAAGTGCAACATTATCAGGAGAAACCCAAGTTAAAGACTTTCTTCCTAACATATGATTATTTATTAAACAAAATGATGATCGGAAATAAATTATAAATCACTAATAACATTGTGAGAGTAATTGCTATTAAATTCTCGCCCTTTGTGTATATCAAGTATAACGTCTTGCGGAATAAGGTGGAGTAGATCCCAGCCTCGCTTCCGATAGAGTAATGATAAACTGGGCGTCCTATATAATAAATGATCGGCACGTAATAAAATAAATGGATAAAAAACTGTAAAATTCGACTTTTCAAAATATGAAGATCAATAGGAAGTATCCCCGAAAAAGTTAATAGAATTACACCGATCTCAACTGCCATAAAGGCATATATATGTCTGAATTTAAATACTATTTCAAATAGATCGATTCGCTGAACAAAATAAAGCAAGATCATAAAAATTACCGGCACAACTAAGTAAAAAAGAATATTATATAAAGGGAGAAAATAGATCGCCGAGGGATCAGGATTGATCTGTCCAGACCGAAGTCCATAAAATATGGCGAAAAAAATTATTGCTGCCTGTCCAATCGAAAACATTAATACAAAGAGGGTCGTATATTGTTTATTGAGATAAATTTTATATGGAAAATAGATTAGCCAAAAGGCTATTAGGAACAAAGCATCAATTGCATTTATATAAAAATCAAATGCTACAAGGAAACTAAAAACAGTGATATGTACGAGATTTATTTTTTTAACCGATGTTATTATATAATACGTCGCTATGAAATATAAGGTGGAAAAATTCGGTAAAGGAAACTCAAAGATCAGCGGAACAATATTGGATGGTTTGCTGTCTGAAAATATATTTCCCATTTGAATCAAAAAATCATGGAAGCTTAGATTCTCAAATACAGATAGAGAAAGCAAAGCTAATAGACTAGACCAAACTATGGAAATATAACCTGAATATATCTTCACTAACAAAAGATAAATTGAAAAGGGAATAATAACTATAATTAGGAAATTAAAAGCGAATTCTTGAAAGTGTTTAATAATAAAACTCTGAAACCACGTACTTGCATATGGTTCAAAGTAAAAGGATTTTACTTTTATTTCGTTCAGACTAAAATTTGATCCGACCTGAATAGAGATATAATACCAAATACTAATGACGATTAAATACGTTATTGCAATTGCGTAGGAAAGAGTGATTTTATTCGTGATCATAAATAGTCTAAGTGTCAATGACGTTCTTTATTTAAAAGTATCCTTTAGTTTTGTAGTCATCGAAGAATATGGCATTAGGAGATTATTATTTGTCAGTTGTTTATCAATGAACGTGTCTGCATTAGTACTCATTTTGAAGATTTCATGTCTTAGAATAATTATTTACATAAATAATTACTTTACGAATTACATTAATTTTAGTCGCAAAACCCCCTGCTCCCCCTTTTGCCTCCCCATACATTCGTTTATCAAAACTTACTGGGAATGAGACTATTTTCTCTCGTCTGCCAGCATTTAAAAGAAAATAAAGATCAAGTGAAAAGTCTAAAGGAGCCTTTTCCTTAATTTCATCATAGAACGATCTTTTAAAAAGCTTGGGCTGAGCATTGATATCATTGAGCCAACTATGCAATCGTATGAAAACGAACAAAGTCATCCCTAAGGATATAATCTTGTCAAAGAAAGGTCTATTTACTCTTTTTCCTTTAACCATAACTGCCTCAACAGAGTTCCGGAAAATCTCAAAGCCTTTACTGCAGTCCATTATATCCGTCTGCAGATCGGCGTGTGTCCAACCCAAAAAATTCCCTTGTGCCTCGGCTAGCCCACACATTATTCCATGTCCATAACCACAATTTATTTCAACTGAAAGGACTTTAATATTTAAGTTTTCTGACTTTTGTTGCTCAATTTTAAATACTTGCTCTGAGCGATCTGTTGAACCATTATTTATAAAAATTACTTCTCGTTCTGGGTGAAGATTCAGGAATAACTTTGCTTTTTCAAACAATTTTGGAATATTTAATTCCTCATTGTAACAGGGTATAACTAAAGAAAACTCCATTTATTCAGGCATATTTTAAATGAATTAACTACTTCTACTGCCAAGATTTGGGTATTTTAGTACATACTGCATCTATTTTGAAATTTTCAAAAGCCTGTCTAAAATCTGCAATCCAATCAATTGGATGTCCTTGCAATTCAGGGGAAACTATACATATTTTGAAATATTTATGTAAATACGCATAAGATTCTGGGCTAAGTACGTTTGATGTAAAGCAATCGACCCAAACCCACTCAGCCAAACCTTCAAATTTGCTCACGTACTCAAGCGGCTCATACTCAGAAAATCTAACCGCAACTTTGTTACAGCCATTTTTTATTGTCTTAACAAGAAAGGGCAATGATAAGTCTAAAAAAAAATATTCACTAATTTCCAATTTACTCATTAGATCAATAAGCCTCATTTCAAGTCCTTCTTCTTTAGTGTTCAAAATGATCCCTGAATGGGAATAGCACTTTAAATAATTTTCCAGATTTTCTCCTTTGCAGAAAGGATCATGACTTAATATAACATCTCCAGAATTGCTCCTCAAATCTACCTCAATTCCATAATTGCTTTCGACAGCGTTAAGCTGCTCTAATGTATTAATTCTATGATGAAAAATTTTTCCCGGTACCATACTCAATCAAATTAAAAAATCAAATCAATTAAATGTAGTAACAATGATCCGATATCAACTTTATTTATAAAAAAAATATAATGTTCCATAAAATCGGTTTAAACCACCAATTAAATTATCATAATCGTCCATCAATTAATTCTTTTGGGAAAAACCCTTTGATATCGTAAATCACAGACCTTTCATTAGCGAAACTTTTTATATCCAAGTTTTGGAACTTATAATGCCCTACCGCAAGTATAATTGTGTCATATTTTTGTGATGGTATTTCGTTACAAATCTCTAATTGATATTCCTCTTTAACTTCGACACGATTAGCCCACGGATCAACCAAGGTACAATTCACTTTGTATGAATTTAATTCATTTACAATATCGATGACCTTGGTATTTCTGATATCGGGACAGTTCTCTTTAAAAGTAAATCCAAGAATTAAGACCTCCGCACCTTTTATCCGGATATCTTTTTTTATCATAAGTTTTATTGTTTCAGACGCTACATATTGACCCATTTGATCGTTAAGTCTTCTTCCAGCCAGAATTATTTCCGGATGATAACCAACTTCCTGTGCCTTTTGAGCAAGATAATATGGGTCTACACCAATGCAATGCCCCCCTACCAGTCCAGGCCTGAAATTCAAAAAATTCCACTTAGTACTAGCCGCTTCTAATACTTCCGTAGTGTCAATATTCAGCAAGGTGAATATTTTGGATAATTCATTTACAAATGCAATATTGATGTCACGTTGGGCATTTTCTATGACCTTGGAGGCCTCAGCGACTTTAATGCATGAGGCTTTAAATGTACCGGCTTCAATTATTGAATTATATAATTGATCAATAAATTCTGCAGCCTGAGGGGTTGATCCGGAAGTAACCTTAAGGATTTTAGTTATTGTGTGATACTTGTCACCAGGATTTATTCTTTCCGGACTGTAACCAACAAAAAAATCATGATTGAATT
>JBDNGV010000228.1:0-8393 GCA_041689125.1 Daejeonella sp. | reverse complement strand
AGAACAAAAGCTGCTATACCTTCAAAATCAGTTAGTTTCAGGTTTATATTCTTACCATAGGCAACTGTCCCCGCATTTCCGGGCGCGATATAAAGTTGTGATAAATGCCGGCTTTCTGCCATTTTGGAGGCAAAAGCACATTCGCGACCACCTGAACCAAGTAAGAGGATATTCATGCTGTAAAGATAGGTTGAATTGGTAAATGAACAAATCGAAAACTCATGCGGGATTTTGTAATTTAAATACTAATTTAACCCTTTGGGTACAATTAATAAAAATAAAAATTGAATTACACCCATCGGCTTAGATAAATGAAAATGTTCAGAAGATTTGAATTCCCTGCCCTGCTTGTTCTGCTGCTTTTACTAAATTCCTGTACGAATGTTAATAGTCCGGATTCTAGGATTCAGGATTCAATTCCCGAATATTATACGGTGGAGGATTTTCAGTCTGTACGTAAAATTGATGCTCATATGCATATTCAAAATTACGGGGATACAGTTTTTATAAGACAGGCCGAAGCAGATAACTTTCGATTCCTCAATTTGAATGTATTTAAGTCGGGAGGTAAACCAATTGAGGAACAGCAGAAATTTTCAATCGAAATGGCGAAGGCTTTTCCCGGCCGTAATGCCTGGGTGACGACCTTTTCGCTCGATAACTTCAATAAGGAGGGTTGGCAGGAAGAGGCAATAGAATATATAAAAAAATCGGTGGTTAACGGGGCTGTAGGGGTAAAAGTCTGGAAAAACATCGGTTTTTTTCTGAAGGATAAAAATGATGAGTTGGTCATGATAGATAACCCTCGTTTTGATCCGATTATTGATTACCTGACTAAAAACCATATTCCTTTAATCGGCCATTTAGGAGAACATAAAAATTCATGGTTGCCTTTAGAAAAGATGACTGTAAATGGAAACAGGGAGTATGCCCGTGCCCATCCAGAAGAACACATGTATTTACATCCTGAACGACCATCGTACGAAGATTATATTAATGCGAGAGACAGAATGCTTGAGAAACATCCCGATCTGATTTTTATAGGGGCACATTTGGGAAGTTTAGAATGGAGTGTTGATGAACTAGCAAAGCGATTGGATAAATTTCCAAACATGAGTGTTGATATGGCAGAACGTGTTTCGCACTTGCAATACCAAGCTTTAACCGAGTGGCAAAAAGTGCATGATTTTTTTATAAAGTATCAAGACAGACTTGTTTATGGTACAGATTTAAGAAGTTCGGCAATGGATATTGTAAACAATGGGATAAAAGATCCTGAAGGAATAAAAAAACATGCTCATGAGGTTTGGTTGCGCCATTGGAAGTTTTTTACTACCGACCAAAACATGCGTGTTCCAAAAGTTGAGGGTGAATTCAAGGGATTAAAACTCTCCCGAATAATAGTTGATAAACTCTACCGGACAAATGCTGAAAAGTTGTTCCCGGTGTTTTCAAAATAGGTAGTTAGCCCTAATCAATCCATACTAAAATATTTAAAAGCACGGTTTAATAATTATAAATGATATGAAAAAACTGATATTACTTTGTTTATTATTTTCAATTGGGAATGTAAATGCTTTTTCTAACGTCCTTTCTAATTCCACAAAAGTTAATGGGGAAAATAATTTTGCTCCCGATAGTCTGCCCGATGTTTTGACAAAAAACCACGCGGATCTGCTTGAGAGCAGGCTGAGGAATGAGGCTATTATAAAGTTTGGAACTCATCAGTTACCGAATAATGTTCAAGATTGGGATAAATACCGAACCCAGCTCAGAAATAACATCATAAAAAAAACCGGCCTTGTTGTAAATCATAATCTGCCATTAGACATTAAGGAAACCGGTTCAATTCAAATGAAAGGGTATCGGATTAAGAATATTGCATTTCAAACCCGAGCAGGGGTATATGCAACGGCTAATCTGTATATACCTGACGGCAAAGGTCCCTTCCCTGCAGTGATCAACATGCCCGGTCATTGGAGGAAAAGTAAATTTGATACCGATGGTCCGCAGCAAATTGGACATAGTTTGGCTCTTGATGGTTATGTATGTTTAAATATTGATCCATGGGGTTCGGGGGAAAGAACCACTGTGCATGGTGCATTTGACTATCATGGAACCAGCCTTGGAGCTTCACTTTTAAACGTTGGCGAATCGCTTTCAGGCTTTCAGATTTCGGATAATATTCGAGGAGTTGATTTACTGAGCTCATTGCCCTATGTAGACCCTAAAAATATCGGTGCAACCGGAGCGAGTGGCGGCGGTAATCAAACCATGTGGCTGGCAGCTATGGATGAACGAATTAAGGCCGCTGTTCCGGTGGTGAGTGTAGGAACTTTTGAATCGTATGTGATGAGGTCCAATTGTATATGTGAATTACTGCCTGATGGATTGACCTTCACGGAAGAAGCAGGAATAATAGCATTGGTTGCCCCCCGTGCTATCATGATGTGTAATCACAAACAAGATTCCTCACCCGCATTTTTACCTTTTGAGATGCAGCGTACGGTCAGAAATGCCAGTCCGGTTTTTAAAATGTTAGGAGTAGAAAAGAACATCACTTATCAGATTTTCGATAAAACCCATGGATATTGGCCCGAGAACCGAGAAGCAATGCTGGGATGGTTTGATCTTCACCTGAAGGGAATCGGAACGGGTCTGCCTAAAAAAGAATCTTCCTTTGAACTACTGCCTGAAGAAAAGTTACTCGTGTACCCAATCGGCAAACGTGATCCGGCGGTACAAACAACCGCAGATTTTTGTTTGAATCGCGGAATGGAATTAAGGGCTGACTTTCTTAAAACAGCTAATATCAATGCGGCACAAAAGCAAAAGGAATTAGGAAATATCTTGCGTATAAATGAGCAATCAGAACTTAAAAAAGTACATCGCTTTGCCAAGCTTGATGGTTGGGATCGCTTTGCTTTAGAGACTTCTGATAATAAACTGATACCGGTTTTACATTTGGCACCGGCTAAGCCTTCGCTTGGATATATGATAATCAGCAATACGGCAGGGAAAAATGAAATTTCAGAAGAATTAATCAATGAATTAAAGAAAAAGGGGCAGGGAATTATGATTGTTGATCTTTCCGGTACCGGTGAGACCAGTTCCAGCAAGGAGATTGCAAACAGTAAAAGCATGGTTCTGCATACCTTGTCGCGTTCTGAGTTATGGCTTGGAAAAACCATTTTGGGGGAGTGGGTTAAGGAGCTGAGTGTTGTAAGTGATTTTCTTAAATCAAATTTTCAGGCTCAGAAGCTGAGCATTGACGGAAATAAGGAAGCCGGAATGGCAGCTCTATTCCTAGCTGCAACAGGAGGGAATGTTGATGATATAATTTTACGTGATGCACCATTGAGCTACCTGTTTGACAAAGGAGGCTCTCTTGATTTTTTCAGTATGGCAATTCATCTTCCGGGATTTCTTAACTGGGGCGATGTTTCATTGGCAGCAGCACTGAGCGGTAAAAGTATCAGAATCATCAATCCTGTAACCATGTCTGGAGAGAAGATAATGGGCAACAGCCTGAACGAATACCGGGCGGAGTTTGCAAAATTAAGAACTAGTCTCAATAAGCAGGGAGAAACAGTTTTTAACTAAGAAAAAACGGGCTTCATTGCCGATAAAAAACAAAAAATAAATTGATGAAAAATAATCGAAGAGATTTTTTAAAACTTACCGGCATGGCTGGTTTAACTGTAGCTGGCACAGGAGTAATGAACGGTATTGCTTCAGAACCTCAAAATAATAGAAAACCGGTATCTGAGCAGGGAGCCCGTATCCAGCATTTTAATATGTCAGGCTATGCCGCGCCTAAGCTTGATGTTGTCAGGATTGGTTTTATAGGTTTGGGTAACAGAGGGCCGGCTCATCTTGGACAGGTAAGCATACTGGAGGGGGTTGATATAAAAGCGTTGTGTGATTTGCGTCAGGACAGGTTAGATTCAGCAAAAAAAAGGATTGAAAAGACCGGCTTCAAGCCTGATACCTATACCGGTAAAGAGGATTGGAAGAAGGTATGTGAGCGAAAAGACATTGATCTGATTTTTATTGCTACTCCATGGGAACTGCATACCCCAATGGCTGTTTACGCAATGAATCAAGGTAAGCATGTTTGTATCGAAGTGCCTGCAGCAAAAACAGTGGAGGAATGCTGGCAATTGGTGGAAACATCCGAAAGAACCAAAATGCATTGCATGATGATGGAAAATGCCTGTTATGGTTTTTATGAGCTTTTGATGTTGAATCTTGCACGCGAAGGATTTTTTGGAGAGATTATTCACGGAGAAGGCGCCTATATTCATCATTTACTCTATGGTCATTTTTCAAAAGATAAATATTATAACCAATGGCGTTTAAAGGAGAATATTGGAAGAAATGGTAATCTTTATCCTACACATGGCCTTGGTCCGATTGCCCAAGTAATGAATATTAACAGAGGCGATAAATTTGAATACCTAGTTTCAGTATCGGGAAATGATTTTATGATGAATGACCTGGCCAAGAAGCTTGCAGATAAAGATGATTTTTATAAGCAATTTGTCGATAAGCCTTTCAGAGGCAGTATGAATACCACCACCATACGCACCAATATGGGTCGCACTATTATGCTGCAGCATGATGTTACCTCACCCCGTCCTAAATCAGATGGATTAGTTATTAGCGGAACTAAAGCAACCGCCATTCAGTTTCCGGTAGAAAAAGTTTCTATTGCCCGGCCAGCAACTCCCGAAACCTGGAGAGGATCTGATGCTCAAACCTGGATTACAGATGAGGAATTCAAAGCATTGCAAAAGAAGTATGAGCCTAACATTGTTAAAAAGCTGGGTGAAATTGCAAAGCAGGTAGGAGCTCATGGAGGCGGTGATTTTTTAATGGATTGGCGTACAATTGACTGTCTTCGGAATGGTCTTCCGCTTGATCAAGATGTGTATGATGCGGCATTATGGAGTGCGATCGGGCCACTAAGCGAATGGTCTGTTGCAAATCAAATGACTGTCAAGATTCCTGATTTTACCTCAGGTTCTTGGAAGACGAATAAGCCAATGGATATTGCCATCGCAAATGGCGGAAATACCAAAGTGATCAGGTAGATTGTTATTTTTTGTTTCTTTTTTGAATTGGCTAAAGCCCAAAAAACGAAATTTTACTCCCATTTCGGCTAAAGCCAGTTCATATTTCATTTTAAACAAGGTGCTGAAGCCCCTTACAATTGATTAATATCCAAATTGATTAAAAAATATGGGTACACGGCAGGCTTCAAACAGAATCAAAAAGGCCTTATTTCTCATTAATAATCGTAATTTTGCCCCCTGAATTATGCCAAACTGACTATAAAAAGCTAGTGGCTTAATTCTTGTATCAATTGATTTTCAATATTTCATATACATGTTAGCACTTTTAAGTAAACTTTTCGGTAGCAAATCAAACCGTGATATAAAACTGATTCAACCACTCGTTGAAAAGACTAAAGAGGAATATGCCAAATTGCATTCCCTGACTAACGATGAATTAAGGCAAAGAACTATAGATTTTAAAGCGCGTATTCATGAATTTCTCGAAGAAATAGATAAAGAAATGGCCGAGGTAAAGGCCAAGGCAGAATCTGAAGATTTGCCGATCAATGAAAAGACGGCGCTTTATGATCTGTTGGATAAGTTGCAGAAAGATCGCGATAAGGAACTGGAGAAAGTTTTAATGGAAATATTACCTGAGGCTTTTGCGGTTATGAAAGATACTGCCCGACGTTTTACGGAGAATAAAACTATCGAGGTTACTGCTACTCAGGCCGACAGAGAGCTGGCAGCCCGTAAGAAGAATGTATTGATCCAAGGCGAAAAGGCTATTCACCACAACACTTGGCTTGCTGCCGGGACTGAAGTAACCTGGAACATGATCCACTACGATGTTCAGTTGATTGGCGGTGTAGTACTTCACCAGGGTAAAATTGCCGAGATGGCAACAGGAGAGGGTAAAACTCTTGTTGGAACCCTGCCTGCTTATTTGAATGCATTATCCGGACAAGGTGTTCATATCGTAACAGTAAATGATTACTTGGCACGACGTGACTCGGAGTGGAACGGACCCTTATTTGAATTTCACGGATTAACCGTTGATTGTATCGATAAACATCAGCCAAATTCTGAAGAACGCCGTAAAGCCTACTTGGCTGATATTACCTTTGGTACCAACAACGAATTTGGTTTCGATTACCTGCGTGACAATATGACATTGAATCCAGAAAGTCTGGTTCAGCGTAAACTGCATTTTGCAATGGTGGATGAGGTTGATTCGGTATTGATTGATGATGCTAGAACTCCTTTGATCATCTCAGGTCCGATACCGCGTGGTGATGAGCATGAATTTTATGAACTGAAACCCCGTATTGAACGTTTAGTAACTGCCCAAAAGAATTTTGTTAATGGTGTTTTAAACGAAGCAAAAAAGCTGATTAATGAAGGACATGCCGGTCCGACAGAAGGTGGTTTAGCCCTTTTGAGGGCTTATCGTGGTTTGCCGAAGAGCAAGGCCTTGATTAAATTTCTGAGTGAGTCTGGCATGAAGCAAATTCTTACCAAGTCAGAAAATTATCACATGGAAAATCAGAACAAGGAAATGCCAAAGGCGGATGCCGAGCTTTTCTTTGTGATTGATGAAAAAAATAACCAAGTTGAATTAACTGAAAAAGGTATTGAATTGATTACCGCAGCAGGTGAAGATCAGCACTTCTTTGTGATGCCGGATGTGGGTACAGAGATCGCAGATCTTGAAAAATCCGCTCTTTCAACTGATGAGAAAATTGAAAAGAAAGATGCCTTGATGCGGGATTTCTCAATAAAATCTGAGCGCATTCACTCTGTTAATCAATTGCTAAAGGCCTACACCCTCTTTGAGATTGATGTGGAATATATTGTTGATGAGGGGAAAATCAAATTGGTAGATGAGCAAACAGGTCGTATCATGGATGGTCGTCGTTATTCTGATGGATTACATCAGGCGATCGAAGCAAAAGAGAATGTGAAGGTTGAGGATGCTACCCAAACCTATGCAACCATTACCCTACAGAACTTTTTCAGGATGTACCATAAATTATGTGGTATGACCGGAACCGCTGTAACAGAAGCAGGCGAGCTTTGGCAGATCTATAAATTGGATGTTGTGGAGATTCCAACCAATGTGACTTCTCAGCGTAAGGATCATGAAGATATGGTTTATCGTACCGTTCGTGAGAAATACAATGCTGTTTCAGATGAAATTACAAGATTGACCGAGGCCGGTCGGCCGGTTCTTGTTGGTACAACCTCAGTTGAGATTTCCGAATTACTGAGCAGGATGCTTAAGTTAAGAGGCATAAAGCATAATGTTTTGAACGCGAAACTTCATCAGAAGGAAGCGGATATCGTTGCAGAAGCCGGACAAGCAGGGACAGTTACCATAGCAACTAATATGGCAGGCCGTGGTACAGATATCAAGCTTGGCCCTGGTGTTAAAGATGCCGGAGGTTTAGCGATTGTGGGTACCGAACGTCATGAGTCACGTCGTGTCGACAGGCAGTTACGTGGTCGTGCAGGTCGTCAGGGGGATCCAGGTTCCGGTCAGTTCTTTGTATCTCTTGAGGATAACTTAATGCGTTTATTTGGTTCTGAGCGGATATCCAATATCATGTTGCGAATGGGAATTGAAGAAGGCGAAGTTATTCAGCATTCAATGATTACCAAATCCATTGAGCGTGCACAACGTAAGGTAGAGGAAAATAACTTCGGAGTTCGTAAGAGATTATTGGAGTATGATGATGTGATGAACTCACAGCGTTCGGTAGTTTATGCAAAGCGTAAGAATGCATTGTTTGGAGAGCGCCTGGATGTTGATCTAAACAATACCATTTTTGATGTGGTAGAAGATGTGGTATCTGAATATAAGGATCAAGGCAATTTTGAAGGCTTCCAAATGGAGGTAATTCGTATTTTCTCTGTGGATCCTGAACTTACTGAAAAGCAATTTGCTGCAAGTAATATTCATACACTTACAGACGAAGTTTTTGAAAAGATCAACGATTTTTATCACCGTAAGATAGAAGCAATTGCAAACCAAACGCTTCCCGTTTTAAGAGATGTTTTTAAAGAGCGTGGTGAACAGATTGAGAATATTGTGGTTCCCTTCTCGGATGGAATACGTTCAGTTCAGGTAGCAACTAATCTCAAAAAAGCTGTTGAAAGCAATGGTTATGAGGTGTTTAAGGCTTTCGAAAAGAGTGTGGTACTGGCACTTACCGACGATGCCTGGAAAGAGCACCTGCGTGAGATGGATGAATTGAAACAATCAGTACAGAATGCGGTTTATGAGCAGAAAGATCCTTTGATTGTGTATAAAATGGAAGCATTTAACATGTT
>JBDNGV010000227.1:0-10200 GCA_041689125.1 Daejeonella sp. | reverse complement strand
TTTAGCTTTGAGGGGTTCTGGCAGAAAATGAACTGTAACAAATCATCATAATCACCATGAGCACTCATGGAACGAACAGACCTTATTTCAGCCCGGACTGGGAATTCTTGACCGAAAATAGTCACAGTATTATTTCCCGCAGCTAACCTTCCACCCAAAGAATTAGGCTCGCTATATCCTACCATCAGAATGGTATTCTTTTCGTCCGTAATATTGTTTTTAATGTGATGTTTAACCCTTCCTGCTTCAGCCATTCCTGATGCAGAAATTATCACACAAGGCTCAGGATCACTATTTAAGGCTATGGAAGCTTTTGTATCTTGGATAAAGCTTAAATTTTTAAAATTAAACGGATCATCATCATGAAGCATTACATCCTGAACGTGCTTGTTGAAATTCTCGGGATGACTTTTGACCACATTGGTCGCCTTTATAGATAATGGACTATCAACATAGTATTTAACGTTAGGCAGAATTCCCCTTTCTTCAAGATGATTCAACGAATAAAGCAATTCCTGAGTACGGCCAACACTAAATGCCGGAATAATTACCTTACCGCCTCTTAAAATACAGGTCTGAAAAATAATCTCTTTGAGTAAATTTTCTGCCGGTTCAGTATCCTCATGCAAACTATCGCCATACGTTGACTCCAGTAAAATATAATCAGATTGAGGGAAGGTCTCGGGCGACTTGAGTATCAGATCGCCATAACGGCCAACATCACCACTAAAAGTTATTCGGGTTGTCTTACCATTCTCTTTTATTGAAAGATGAACTGCAGCACTGCCGATGATATGACCCACATCGGTTAAAAGAATACTGATCTCATCGTTTATCTGATGCTCTGTATTGTATTCTATAATCTTAAACTGACGCAATGCATGCATGGCATCATCTTCTGTGTAAAGGGGTTTTAGTAATGGCAGACCTTTGCGCTTCCTGTGCTTATTACTGTACTCTGAATCCTGCTGCTGAATTCTTGCAGAATCTATTAATAAAATTCTAGACAAATCCATAGTTGCTGCAGTACACAGCACCTCACCTTTAAACCCTTGGGCTATTAACCTAGGAATTAATCCACAATGATCAATATGAGCGTGGCTTAAAATGAGGTAATTGATTTCTGAGGGGTTGAAACCGAAATGCTCATTCAATTGATCAGTTTCATCGCCCATTCCCTGAAACATTCCACAGTCAAGTAGAATATTTATTCCATTATCCAAGCTAATTAAATGCTTACTCCCAGTTACATTCCTTGCAGCTCCATGAAAACTTATCCGCATATATTTTTTATTGAGTAGAGGGGTGTATCTCAAAATTAATTTAATAAAGTCAATATCCTGTTATAAGTGTGTAAAACAAAGCGATGAATGTTATTATTTCACAAAACAAAAAAAAGGCTGCGAAGAGCCTTTTTTTAACCAAAAACAAACATGAAATTACTGTTGTGTTACTGTATAAACTACAGGTACAACGTTTAAGCCTGTTGCTTTACCTGCGTATGCACCACCTGCACCGATTTGGTAAGAAATATTGAACTTGTTCGTAGCATTTGATCCACTCCATGAAGTGTTAGCTGCTGTAATTACTGTTGCTGCTGCTCCACCTGTTACCGGTAAAGTTACTGCTGATCCGTATGTGATACCGTTAGTATATTTTGTTTCTGTATTAAAATTAACATCCAGTGATGCCGGCTGAGTTACACTGAATGAGAGCACATCAGAGATGGTGATGTTCAGGTTTGCAGTCTGCGCAAATGATTTGGTATTTAATAATGATACTACTAAAATTGCGAAGGTGATAATTACTTTTTTCATCTGTTTAGTTTTTTGTTTTTTAATGGTTATTAATCTATCATGATTTAACTACAATACCCCTTCGGGTTTAGGCAAAATCATGATGGTTTCATGTTCTTGTTTATGTCTGTTTTATTTTTGTCAATGTTTGATAACCTATAGACAAATAATAGACCAAGTGCCATAAGGGCTAAAAAGGGGGTTTTTAGTGAAAATTCGGGGAAATGTATGGGATATTTTTTCCCGAATGGGGAATGGGATACTCAGAAGAGTATTGAGTAATTAGTATTGAGTATTGAGATTTAATCCTGGTTCAATTGAGAATTGAAAATGGGAAAAAGAAAAAGAACTATAAACTTCTTAATTTAAATGAAGCAGAATGTCATCCCGATCCGCCCCTTAGCGGAGAGGGAACTTAACAACAATGAATGATAATAGACAATTGAAGCACAATTTTTTATATCCCCCTCTAGAGGGCGCGCCTAAACCCTGAGCGATGGAAGGGGGAGGAATTAATCGTAAATCCTCTCCCTAACCCCCTCTCCCAAGGATTCCTTTGGACCAAAGGGGGACAAGCACGATGCCTAGGAATTTGAGTTCAATTGAAAATTGAAAATAGTAAGGAGATCCCTCCTCCCTCGCCCTGACTGCCGGTAGACAGGGATGACAACCACAGTTAGTGGGGAATTTAGAGTTAATAGTTAAATTTGATGCTTAACAATAAATTACTAACAACAGATAACAGCTAACTGGTAACTATTAAAGCTAACTGATAAAATAAAAAGCTCAAACACGAAACCGCATTTGAGCTTTAAAAAGTGTAAATCGGAATTAATTTATGCTTCTTCCTGCTTAATTAATTTGGCAGTGAAATACTCTCGGTTCATTCTAGCAATATTTGTAATTGAAATTTCTTTCGGGCATTCAGCTTCACAAGCGCCTGTATTGGTGCAACTTCCAAAGCCTTCTGCATCCATTTGTGCGACCATTGCCTGAACCCTGCTATATCTCTCCGGCTGTCCTTGCGGTAACATGGCTAACTGGGAAACTTTTGCTGAAACGAACAGCATTGCTGATGCATTTTTACACGCTGCCACACAGGCACCGCATCCTATACAGGTTGCTGAGTTAAAGGCTTCATCAGCAATAACCTTTGGAATTACGATTGCGTTGGCATCAGGAACACCACCTGTATTTACAGAGACGAAACCTCCTGCTGTCTGAATACGATCAAAAGAACCGCGATCTACTGCCAAATCCTTGATTACGGGGAATGCTTCGGCACGCCATGGCTCAATCACAACTGTATCCTTATCATTGAAGGAGCGCATATGTAACTGGCAGGTTGTGATACCATACTTCGGACCGTGTGGCCTGCCGTTGATATGAAGTGAGCAGGATCCGCAGATACCTTCGCGACAATCATGATCAAAATGAATCGGGTCATCGCCCTTCTTGGTCAGATCTTCATTGACAACGTCAAGCATTTCAAGGAATGACATATCCGGAGATACATGATCTGCCTGATAAGTAACGAATTTACCTTTAGTACCAGCATTTTTCTGACGCCAAACCTTTAACGTCAAATTCATATTTTTACTCATTGTATTAAGTATTTAGTATGTAGTATTTAGTACTTAGACTATGATCTAAATTATTTTTTGATCAGAACATAATAGTTAGGCTTTCTAAATACTATGTACTAAGTACTTCGTACTATTTATAACTCCTCTGTGATAATTTAACATTCTCGAAAACCAGTTCTTCCTTATGTAAAACCTCAGCCTGGTTATCACCTTTATATTCCCATGCAGCAGCGTAAGCATAATTATCGTCATCACGTAATGCTTCGCCTTCCTCGGTTTGACTTTCCAAACGGAAATGACCACCGCATGATTCTTTTCTATCCAAGGCATCGTCAATCATTAGCTCCCCTAATTCAATGAAATCTGCTACCCGACCGGCATTTTCAAGGCTTTGGTTGAACTCATTGCTTTCTCCTGAAACCAGTGCATTTTTCCAAAAATCGGCACGTAGCTCACGAATCATTCCTTTTGCCTTGATCAAACCTTCTTCGTTGCGAGCCATTCCGCAATACTCCCACATTATATGCCCCAATTCACGGTGATACTCGTTTACTGTTTTCTTCCCTTTAAGTGATAATAACTGATTTACCCTAGCGATGACGTTATTCTTAGCCTCTTCAAATGCAGGATGCTTTACATCAAAGGCAATCGGACCAATAGTAGCCAAATAATCACCTAGAGTATAGGGAATTACAAAATATCCATCAGCAAGTCCCTGCATTAAGGCAGATGCACCCAAACGGTTCGCACCGTGATCTGAGAAGTTGGCTTCTCCTAGGCAATAAAGCCCTTTTACTGTAGTCTGCAGGTTATAATCAACCCATAGCCCACCCATCGTATAATGTACCGCAGGATAGATACGCATCGGCTGATTGTATGGATTCTCATCAGTGATTTGCTGGTACATATCAAACAGATTACCATATCTTGCACGCACAGCATCTTCACCCAAGCGGCCGATTGACTCGGCAAAATCAAGGTAAACTGCAATACCTGAAGCACCAACACCGCGGCCTTCATCTACAATTTCTTTAGTATTACGGGATGCTACATCCCGAGGAACCAAGTTACCAAAGGCAGGATATTTACGCTCCAAAAAGTAATCGCGCTCAATTTCTTTCAGATCGGTCGCTTTCAATTCACCATTCCTTAGCTTTTGAGCTAATTCAACGGTCATTGGTGCCCAAACTCGTCCATCATTACGCAATGACTCAGACATTAGAGTTAGTTTCGACTGATGATCCCCAGAAACAGGAATACAAGTTGGATGAATCTGAGTAAAACAAGGGTTTGCAAAAAATGCACCACGCTTATGCGCTTTCCAAGCCGCTGTTACATTACACCCCATTGCATTTGTTGAGAGGTAAAATACGTTACCGTATCCACCTGTACATAAAAGCACCGCATGAGCTGCATGAGTTTCAATTTCACCAGAGATTAGGTCGCGTGTGACTATACCTTTAGCCTCTCCTTCAACAGTTACAACATCCATCATTTCATGACGGGTAAACATCTTTACTGCTCCAAGATTGATCTGACGGTTCAATGCAGAATAAGCCCCCAGTAATAATTGTTGTCCGGTTTGACCCCTCGCGTAAAAGGTACGAGATACTTGGGAACCACCAAACGAACGGTTATCAAGCAAACCACCATACTCTCTGGCAAAAGGCACACCTTGTGCAACGCACTGATCAATAATATTTACAGAAACTTCGGCAAGACGGTATACATTACCCTCACGGGCACGGTAATCACCGCCCTTAATAGTATCATAGAATAACCGTTGAACACTGTCCCCATCATTTTGATAGTTTTTTGCGGCATTTATACCCCCCTGAGCAGCAATTGAATGCGCTCTGCGTGGACTGTCCTGAAAGCAGAAAGCCTTTACGTTATAGCCAAGTGCAGCAAGTGATGCCGCTGCAGAAGAACCTGCCAAACCCGTACCTACAACAATAACCGTATACTTCCTTTTATTTGACGGGTTAACCAGCTTCAGGTTGAATTTATGTTTAGACCATTTTCCGGCTAATGGACCTTCTGGTATTTTTGCATCTAATTTCATCTCAGAAATTTATTTAAACCCCGATCTCTCGGGAATTGTGTAATCTTATTTAAAGAAAAAATATAATGGCATTGCAGCGAAGGCAAGTGGTACTAAAACCCCAAATACCCAGATACCAATAAAGCGAACCAAGGGCAAAAACCTGTTGTTGTTCCAACCAATCGTTTGGAATGCACTTCCGAAGCCATGAATGAGGTGGAATGACAAAGCTGCCATAGCAATTACATATAATAATACGTACCACCAAGTCTGAAATGCATTGTTTACAATTTTGTAAAGATCTTTGGAAACAACAATCTGTTTTCCAGCCTGCACGTCGATTATTTCTGAGTGCACTAGGCGGTTTGCATCATATGGTAATTCTGAAACCTTAATATCTTTTGGATCATCAAGACTAATCTCATATTTGGCATAAGGCAATTCTGCATTATGGTATTTCCACCAGAAATCACCCATGTGAACCACGATGAAAACAAGCAAAATAGTGCCCAGAATACCCATATTTCGTGAAGTCCATGGACTGTTTTGATTTGCGGCCTGTACTGCATAAGGTATCGGACGGGCCTTCTTATTTCCTATGGTTAATATCAAAGCATAAATTGCATGAATGATAATTGAGGCATACAATAAATAAGAAACCACCTTGATAGGTGTAAAATGCGTCATGAAATAGGCATAGACATTAAAAGCCTGACCTGCATCATCTTTAAACAACTGTAGGTTCCCTACTAAGTGCACAATTAGGAAAGTACAAAGGAATAAGCCCGTTAAGGCCATTACCAGTTTTTTACCCAATGAGGATGAGAACGTTTTTGCGAAATTGCTCATTACCTTGTTCTAATTATTTTAATTATTTAGGAAGCAAATTTATGATTATATGCTAAAAATCATGAAAATCCAAGGGATGGAGGTAGTGATTTTATCTATTTAGAAACAATCTAAATTTTATATTCTCTATTTGGAAATTTTATAGATCAAAATTCTGCTCTAATCTTCTGCCACATTTGTGTTTTAAAATTTCAATTACGGTTAAAGGTTTTAAGAGCCAAAAGCTTGAAAAAACAAAGAAGCCTTTCCAGCTAACGGTGAAGGCTTCTCTTAGATATTTTCAAAAAGCTTACTTCACTTGGAATTGATACCTAATCTGCATTCCATCCGGGCTGATTGCATTCATAGTTGCCATATTATTCCTGCCAGCAGTGATGGCGCTTTCAATGTCTCCTGTTTTATTAATCGGCGTGCCATTTATCGAGGTAATTATCGTTCCTTGAACAAGATCAAGCTGATCAAAGAAACCACCCGACTTGACACTAGTTACTAAAACCCCCGAGCTGATCTTATATTTCTTCTTGACAACCTCTGTCACGGGAGCAAAGCTTGCTCC
This sequence comes from Daejeonella sp., assembly GCA_041689125.1. GTDB lineage: Bacteria > Bacteroidota > Bacteroidia > Sphingobacteriales > Sphingobacteriaceae > Daejeonella. Next base: position 3,369 of record JBDNGV010000227.1, on the reverse strand, counting down.
GAGATTTTTTGTGACCACACTTGATGAATTGTTTGCAGTTTTAACAGATTCTTCACCTTTCAAGGTCACATTTGAGGTTAAAGTCTTCCCATTTCTAAGATATGAAAGCAAAACTTTATCACCTGGGCCAAGACGGCCAACACGTTCCTGAAGATCAGAAGGAGAAAAGATTTGAGTTCCATCAACTTTGGTAATAATATCTCCTTCTTTCAATCCGGCCTGTGCAGCACCACCACCCGGCAAAACTTCATTCACATAAAGCCCATTGATTTCATCAACCCCCAAACGCTTGGATTGCTCAGCATCAAGTCCGGTAAACTGGACACCAATATAGCCTCTTCTAACAGAACCGAACTCTTTGAAATCATTTAACACCTTTTTAGCAAGGTTAATCGGAATTGCAAAACCATATCCTTCATAACTCCCGCTTTGTGAAGCTATGGCCGCATTCACACCAATTAATTCACCCTTCGTATTCACTAATGCTCCACCGCTATTACCACGATTAATTGCTGCATCAGTTTGAATAAATGATTCAATTGCTGTTCTTGCCTGAGGCGTGCCATCTTCATTAGGCTCAATACCTTGATCCAGAATTCCAATCTGTCTTCCTTTAGCACTTACAATACCTGCAGTGACGGTAGTATTCAGAGCAAATGGATATCCAACAGCTAAAACCCACTCTCCAACACGGACATCATCAGAATTTCCAAGTTTGACAATCGGATAACCGGTACCATCAATTTTAAGCAGGGCAAGGTCAGTATTCGCATCCCGTCCAATGACTTTTGCTACCAAAGAACGTTTGTCAGGAAGAATCACATCAATTTTGTCGGCCTTATCTACCACGTGATTATTTGTCACTATATATCCATCATCTGAAATAATCACTCCAGAGCCAGATCCCTGTGCAGGACCCTGTTGACGGCGGCGCCCACCAAAGAAATCCTCAAACATATCCTGCATCTGATCACGACCCGCATTCCCGCTGCTAGCGTTTACATTATACGTAGTTTTGATATGCACAACTGCCGGAGTAACTGTAGCGGCCGCCTGTGTGAAATCCAAAGCTCCGGTAGAGGAATTAATTGTGCCTCCGGGATTATTTGTAAAATATACATTTTGCTTGTCTTCAAAAGACATTCCGTCACCATACTTAATCTCAATAAACTTGTACGATCCGATAGCAACAGCCCCACCAAGGCATGCTGCTAAAAATGTTATACCTATCTTTTTCATATGTTCAATTATTGTATTTTTCATTATTATTGAGTGGTACTCAAAATTTATACCACTTAAACGTAAATCATGTGAGGAGGGTATCCTTTTTATGTTAAAAAATGTTAAAAATTTTATTCAGATTTTAATTCTGCGACTCAACTTAAAGCATTTCAAATTTAAATGTCGAAATTTATAAAATGTTTAGTCAATTAGACTCAATCTTTGAGCTAATAAGGCTTTTATGACATTAATAATATGCATCTCAACTTTTTTAAATACGAAGGCACCGGAAATGACTTTATTCTGATAGATAACAGAAATCAGACTTTTCCCTTAATTAACAAACCTGAGACGATAAAAAAGCTTTGTGATCGCCATTTTGGGATTGGTGCAGACGGTCTATTGATTCTTCAAAATAAAGAAGGATATGACTTTGAGATGCTTTACTTCAATGCTGATGGTAAAGAAGGTAGTATGTGTGGCAATGGTGGGAGATGTATGGTAGCTTTTGCAAAACATTTGGAAATCGTTAATGATGAGACTAACTTTTTGGCAGTTGACGGACCTCACTATGCCAAAATTTCTGAAAAAGGCACTTGGGTAAGCCTGCAAATGATTGACGTTCAAACCATCCACTCTGATGGTGAAGCCTTTGTTCTCAATACCGGATCACCTCACTATGTACTTCCCGTAAATGACTTAGAAAAAAGGGATGTCTATCAAGAAGGTAAAAATATCCGTAATAATGAAACTTATAAAGCCCAAGGCATCAATGTCAACTTTGTAGAAGATTTTGAAGATTATTATTTCGTGAGAACCTATGAAAGAGGTGTTGAAGATGAAACATTCGCATGCGGAACAGGCGTAACAGCTGTCGCGATGAGCATGGCAAAGAAAAAAGGATTGAGCGGAAAAATTCATTCCGTAATCAAAGTTAAAGGTGGAGACCTGAGTGTAGATTTTAATTACGATGGGAGCACCTTTACTGAGGTATTTTTAGAAGGGCCGGCTACTTTTGTTTTTCTTGGTGCAACTAATATCTGATTCCGAATCTTTTCCTTCCACCCTGGGTAGAAGATAGAAACCTTAAAATTTCTGTTTCGTAAAATTTCAATGTTGGCAAAAAAACGAATCTGTTTGGCTATTTATTTATGAAATTTTTTAAATAATGAATCACATATAAAAATTTCGTATTTATTAAGGTATTTAATATAAAAATGAAAATTCTGTTTAAATTTGGAATTTTTTAATAGTCAGCTTTCTTATATTTTTTAAAAGAAGCTATGTTGAGAGTTGACAGTGATAAGCCATGCAAAATTGTATATTCTATATGCAAGCATGAATTTCTTGGCTACCTCATCGAACCGCATGTTGTTCAGCTAAACTCTGATGATGGCTTCTCCCTTACCTATCAGCGCTTATTTAGCGCAACTTCTGAAGAATTTTCGTCTATTTTGGATGAAACTGATCTGAAGCTAATCAAACTGCTTGAAGAAATAGAGCAAAGTCATATCATTAAACGTTTTCATAAAAAAGCCATTCGGCCGGTTGAGTACTTCAGAACAATTTTTGATGAGAAGATCTACACAGTAATCAGACCAAAAATTGAAAAAAAACTGATTGAAGCTCTAAAGCTGATAGGCGAAAAGGGTCTCTTTCTGATGAGTAAAGAAGGCTGGCCTGTAGAGCGAAAGCTGATTATCGCATCAGAACCTGCCTCAGTATTATTTCATTTCAGGCGCAACGTTACAGAAACGAGATACTTTCCTACAATTAAATTTCAGGGACAGCGAATTGAATTTATGTTTAAGGATGCACAAATCATTTGCAATAACCCTGCATGGATCATTCTTGAAAATGTTCTATACTATTTTGAAGAAGATGTGGAGGGGAAAAAGCTATATCCCTTTCTCAATAAACGCTATATTTCTATACCAAAATCTTCAGAAAAGACCTATTTCGAAAAATTTGTTGCTCCATTGATTGAAAAGCATGCTGTTTATGCTGAAGGTATTGAAATCCGCACTGAAAAATTTGAAGCAGTTCCTATCCTTAAATTATTGCATTCAGGCACCGATTCGCCACTGCTCCAGCTTTACTTCAGGTATGGCGATTATGTTTTCCCCGCAGGAAGTGAAAGACGGGTAA
>JBDNGV010000226.1:0-2408 GCA_041689125.1 Daejeonella sp. | reverse complement strand
ACTGAAGAACGAAACTTTCTTTAGACAGAACCGTTTCTACCTAAATACGAGTATTCTCCTTTCATTTATCATTCCATTCATCAATTCCAACTGGTTTCAGGAGCTTTTTATTACCCAAAAACTCAGGGAAACTATCGTTCCCAGTCAGATGGTCTACGAAATTATTGTAGTAGAGGCAGAAGAGGGAACAAGTAATTTGGAAATTGGAGATATAATTTTATGGATTTATATAGGTGTGATGGCAATACTTTTGTTCCGATTCCTATTCAGACTTATACTGCTGAACTCCAAACTCAAACCGAAAAAGGGGGCTGCCTATTCTTTCTTCAACACAATGGTTGTAGACAAAGAGCTTCCTGAATCAGGAATTATCATAAAACATGAAAAAGTGCACATGAGAGAATGGCACTCAGCAGATATTCTCCTCACTGAACTTGCCACCATCATCAATTGGTTCAACCCTGTGGTTTATCTGTATAAAAATGAAATCATGCATATTCATGAATTCATTGCTGATGAAGAAGCCGCAACAGGTATGCTCAGCAAATCAGACTATGCCCTACTGCTATTCAGTAACAGCCTTGGTGTTCAGCCCGATCAGTTAAGCAATAATTTTTTTAATAACTCACTTTTAAAAAGACAAATAATCATGCTCAATAAAAGCAAATCAAGACGAACCGGACTTTGGAAGTATGGATTTTCTGCACCTCTCTTTGCTATAATGCTGATATTTTCAGCTGCCAGTGTTGCTACAGAAAAAACAGACCTAGTTGCAAACGCAGAGAAACTAATTTACCCCTTAAAAATGGAGGAAAATCCAATAGTAAAATCTTATCCAAAAATGTCTGAAAAAAAATCAGCTAGTAAGATGATCTTAAAAAACTCAACGGCAATTAGACCCGAGGTTTCTTTAAGAAATGAAGACTCGCAAAATTTTAAGGCATTATGGAATCATTTTCAGAAAAACATCCGATACCCCGCCTCTGCCAGACAAAATAAAATTACAGGTCATGAGATTGTATACTTTAATGTTCACAATGGAAAGATCTCCAATGTAAAAATAGCCAAAGGCTTACAAAACGATATAGACAATGAGGTTCTGAGAACATTTAATTTATTCAAAGAGTCTGTTCAGGCTGAAGATGGCAACTATTCAATGGCTATTACTTTCCAGTTAGTAGATATGGAATCAAATCTTAGAGGATTACCCGCTACCGGCAAAAATTACTTTTTAGGATCTATTACTGTTTCGGCATATGTAGAGCCGCAAAAAGTTGGAACAACAGCAAGCAATTCTTCTTCATCTGAAGCTTTAATTGTAAATAATTTTGGGAATGTTGATCTCATTCCCGAGTTTAACGGGGGTGAGAAAGGCTGGGGGGAATACCTTCAAACAGCACTTAAATATCCGGATGAAGCAAGAAAAAACAAAATTACCGGCAGAGTAATACTAAGCTTTATTGTACTAAAAGATGGTAGTATAACTGACATAAAGGTTTTAAGAGGCATAGGTGGCGGAGCTGATGAAGAAGCGATAAGAGTAGTTAAAGAAAGTCCGAAATGGAAACCAGGTATATTAAAAGGAGAACCAGTAAATGTAGCCTATACTATGCCAATTTTCTTTCAACTTGAAACGAAAGTTCCTGAGGAAAAAACAAACTAGGATGATTTGGATGTTCCTAGGGTCGGTGTTTCCTGTGGTCGGTGTTCTCACCGACCACATTACAGTTGCTTGGTGAAAACACCAACCAAAGGAGAAATTACATCGCAGACAAAGTCAACAAACAACCCTTAACTCATATCAGCCTATCCTTTATCACTAATGTTCCTGCGATCTTATCATGCAGGCATTGCTGCTTCTTATCGAAAAAACCCATCATATATCCAAAACCGAAGGTTGCCGTACTGATAATTTTGGATAAATTTCTGATCAGCGAGCGGCCGAAAGCAATGGGTGCCCCCTTCTCATCAGATACTTTAAGTCCCATTACTATTTTACCCCAGGTTCCTTGTCTTAGAGAGGCCTCCATTATGATACTATAAATAATTTTCGATATAGGGATAATCGCCAGTCCGGCAAGAGAAACGATGATACGCAATTGCTTCTCATCAATAAAAAGTACTACAATTATAGCAATAACACAATAAATGGTAAAAATAATAAAGTAGTCAATGATTACTGCAAGAAGGCGTACATCCAAGGAAGCAAAATACTGCGGCTCTCTAACGTGGCCTTTGATCCCAAGAAATAAACAGAGCTCAGGAACATCATGAGCTTCTTTGTAGTCGTCCATATCCTCTGTTTTCACAAAGGTGCCCGGCTTAATCTTAAGTGCTTTTAACTGCTCGGGTGAATGAGGGCCGGTCGGTTTTCCGTTAACAACTACAATATAATCCTTCATATCTTT
>JBDNGV010000225.1:0-3734 GCA_041689125.1 Daejeonella sp. | reverse complement strand
TGCAATAGAAAAATTCATTTTCGAATTATTATTCATTTAATTCAGGAATACCCTAAAACTTCAGAAAAACAAAAGACCCGCAGAATTATCTACAGGCCTTGTCTTTGTTCTTTAGGCTTTTAGCTTTCGGCTTTCAGCTTTCAGCTTTCGGCTTTCAGCTTTCAGCTTTCGGCTTTCAGCTTTCGGCTTTCGGCTTTCGGCTTTCAGCTTTCAGCTTTCGGCTTTCAGCTTTCTCCTTTCAGCTTATTTCGACAAGTACATCGACTTCTCTTTATATAAATGCCTGAAATACGGATCTTCTAAATCACGAATAAAGCGAATCGATTCTCCGGTAGATTTCATTTCAGGACCCAATTCCTTTTCAACTTCAGGGAATTTATCGAATGAGAAAACCGGTTCTTTTATCGCATATCCAATAAGTTTACGCTCGATCTTAAAATCTTTCAGTTTATTGACACCCAGCATAATCTTGGTGGCAATATTGATGTAAGGTACATCGTAGGCCTTAGCAATGAATGGAACTGTTCTGGATGCTCTTGGATTTGCTTCGATTACATATACCTTCTCATCTTTTATAGCGAATTGGATATTTAAAAGACCCCGAACATTCAAAGCTTTTGCGATCCGTATAGTGTACTCTTCCATCAGATCGGTTACTTTTTTGGAAAGGTTAAATGGAGGTAATACTGCATATGAATCACCTGAGTGAATTCCTGCCGGTTCAATATGTTCCATCATACCAATGATATGACAATCATCTCCGTCTGATATAGAATCAGATTCAGCCTCTTCAGCTCTGTCTAGGAAATGATCGATCAGTACACGGTTTCCAGGAAGGTTTCTTAATAATTTTACAACGGCCTTTTCCAGATCTTCATCATTAATCACAATGCTCATGCCCTGTCCGCCCAATACATAACTCGGACGAACCAGAACTGGATAACCAACTTTATGTGCAACTTCCAAGGCTTCTTCAGCATTTTCAGCAACACCATACAATGGATAAGGAATATCCATTTCTTTTAATAGGTCTGAGAAACGACCGCGATCTTCCGCGATGTCCATGCTGTCGAAGGAAGACCCGATGATCTTAATACCTATTTCATGAAGTTTCTCAGCCATTTTTAAAGCAGTTTGTCCACCAAGCTGAACTATTACACCCTCAGGTTTTTCAAGTTCAATAATCTCGCGCACATGTTCCCAGAATACCGGTTCGAAATATAGCTTGTCGGCCATATTAAAGTCGGTAGAAACCGTTTCCGGATTACAGTTGATCATAATTGCCTCAAAACCAGATTCTTTTGCAGCAAGTAAGCCATGTACACATGAATAATCAAACTCTATACCTTGGCCGATACGGTTCGGGCCAGATCCAAGGACAATGATCTTTTTCTTATTGCTGACTATCGACTCGTTCTCATCCTCAAAAGTGGAGTAATAATAGGGAGTTTGTGCAGGGAATTCTGCTGCACAAGTATCAACCATTTTATACACCCGATTAATACCTAATTGTTTTCGGCGATCATAAACCTCATCTTCAGTAACATTACCAAGAAGCCAGGCTATCTGAGCATCGGCATAACCCTTTTGTTTTAATGTAATGAAGAAATCTGTAGGGATATTATTTAATGAATAACGTTTAAGCTCAGCTTCCATATTTACAAGTTCGAAGATCTGTACCAGGAACCATTTATCAATATGTGTGATCTTTCGGATTGATTCCAAAGGAACACCGAGGCTCATAGCATCCTTAATATGGAATAAGCGATCCCAGCTTGGATGCTCTAGGCTGTGCATGATCTCTTCCAGATTACGACTTTGTCTGCCATCAGCGCCTAATCCCAAACGGTTTGTTTCCAAACTCTGACAGGCTTTTTGAAGTGCTTCAATAAAGGTACGGCCAATAGCCATTACTTCTCCAACAGATTTCATCTGTAGACCGAGCTCTGTGTTGGCACCTTTAAATTTGTCGAAGTTCCAACGAGGTATTTTAACAATTACATAATCGAGCGTTGGCTCAAAATATGCCGAAGTAGTTTTTGTAATTTGGTTTTCAATTTCATCAAGATTATAGCCGATAGCTAATTTTGATGCAATTTTCGCAATTGGGTAACCGGTGGCCTTTGATGCAAGTGCAGAAGAACGTGAAACTCTTGGATTGATCTCAATGGCAATAATATTTTCAGTTATCGGATCAACAGAGAACTGTACGTTGCAACCACCAGCGAAATTACCAATCGAACGCATCATTAGGATTGCCTGATTACGCATTTCTTGATAACAACGATCGCTTAGGGTCATTGCAGGCGCAACGGTTATAGAATCACCGGTATGAATACCCATTGGATCGAAATTCTCTATCGAACAGATAATTATTACATTATCATTCCCGTCTCTTAATAGTTCGAGTTCATACTCTTTCCAGCCTAAAACCGCTTTTTCAACAAGCACCTCGTGTGTTGGTGAAGCTTGTAAACCGCGGCTCAATGCCTGATCAAAATCTTCTTTTTTGTGAACAAAGCCACCCCCTGAACCACCAAGTGTGTAGGAGGGGCGGATAACAAGTGGGTAACCTATCAGTTGTGCAGCTTCTTTACCCTCAAGAAATGAGTTGGCAATTTTGGACGGGGCAACCCCTATTCCAATTTCAACCATTAGCTTACGGAACTCTTCGCGGTTCTCTGTCTTTTCAATTGCTGCAATATCAACTCCTATTATCCTGACACCGTATTTTTCCCAAATTCCTCTTTCTTCAGCCTCTTTACACAAGTTCAGTGCTGTTTGTCCGCCCATAGTAGGAAGTACAGCATCAATTTTCTGCTCGATAAGTATTTGTTCTATACTTTCACAGGTTAAAGGAAGTAGGTAAACATGATCAGCAATAACCTTATCCGTCATGATGGTGGCAGGGTTAGAATTGATGATGGAAACCTTGATTCCTTCGTCTTTTAACGAAAGAGCAGCCTGCGATCCTGCATAATCAAATTCGCAGGCCTGACCGATAATGATTGGTCCTGAACCGATAATCAGGACTGAGTGGATGGAAGTATCTAATGGCATAGTTCTTCTAAAATTCTAATTTTGACTTAACAAAAGAGGAGATTACTATGCTTTGAGGAACAAAAATCCCGGCTGTTTCGTCGGGATGCAAATCTATGAATTTTTATGCATTGTTTGGTCTGATTTTTCGAATTTATGCATTTTGGGAGTCAAATTGAACTCTTATAAGAGTTATTAATCGAGTTGTTTATTAGAGTATTACTAAGCAAATAAAAATTAATTCTTTGTATTCAAGTATTGGAACGGGTTTTGTGTACTAACAGTTAATTATCCAAATAAATTTATAAACCTTTATTTCCTTGAAGAATTAGCATTTAAAAACACAAAATTATGAAAAGATCAATTATTGCATTTGTTGTAAGTGCCTCAATACTAACTGGATGTTCAGCTATTCAATCTATAGTTCGTTCTACATTTCCCTATACAGCCACTTTAAGTATACCCTCAACATCCAGGACTAATGTTGCACATTCGGTTACTGCTCAGGCAAGCAGTTTCGACCAGATTTTTACAGGTCAAGGTTCAAATACCAATGCCGTTACAGATGTGCGTTTATCTTCAGTAAAGCTAGATGCCACCTATCCCTCTGGTCAAAGCTTTGGAGTATTTAAGGCTATAAAAATCTATATTTCTCGTGGTGATAGTTCTAGGGAACTTCTGATTGCAACCCGCGA
>JBDNGV010000224.1:0-12133 GCA_041689125.1 Daejeonella sp. | reverse complement strand
CCGGGCAGAATAGAACCGCGGTCTTTAGATGCGATAGCAATCACTTTAGATCTAAAATTGCTTGCAAGCCTAAGTTCATCAGTCATAGTGGTTACCAGTAAGTTCTTTGGAGACATTTGTCCGGCAGATACAGAATTACTTCCTACGGTAGAAACTGTTGAGTCGGCTGAGCAGTACATATCTTTTCCAGTTGCCTGTATGATCCAGTCATTCCCTGTGATACCATGTATTGCAGGAACAGATCCGGTATAGACTGTGGCATGTCCAATTCCGGTAACACTAGGAACATAATTAATATAAGCATTTTCACAGGAAAATCCTTCGTTCAACATCCGCTTAAATCCTCCATTCCCATAACGCTCATAGAAGCGATATAAATAATCCCATCGCATCTGATCTACCATCAATCCTACCACTAATTTTGGCCGGGGAATGTTGGTATTTTTGGCTGGTATTAGTACTTTGGCTTGCTGAGCAGCGCTTGAAAAAGCTGCAAATGCTAATAAAGTAAAAAACAGGTATTTTATTCTCATCGTATTTGGTTTAAGTAATTGATTTGTTTTTTTGTTCTGAATATTGATGGATTTGTTTAATCTATGTCAATCTGAGTCTATAATTTCATGGCTTTTTAGGAATTACAAGTATCGGCTTAATAAATAAACCCATTTGTAAAAATATACAATAGGCTCAACTAATTAGTCCAATCATAAGGCTATTTAACTAAGGAAATTTGATATGGGAACAAATTAATTATTTTAGGATAGCAGTACTTTCTTTTTTAGCCTGCACTTTATCCATGGTGACATTACCAATATAAGTTGCACCCGTTTCGACCTGTAATGAATTTGTATGAAGTTCGCCAAGGATATTTCCCGAACTTTTTATGTCAATTGAATCTGCTTTTACACTTCCGTTCACGGTGCCGTAAACTACAATTTCCCTAGCCTTGATATTCCCCTCGATTATTCCATTCTCCCCAATAATTAATCCCTCCCCAATAATCAGGTCTCCTTTAATATGGCCGTCAATTCTCACAAAAACATCAGACTCAATTCTGCCATGGACTACACAGCCTTTGCTAATCAGTGTGGGAGAGGGAGTAGTTTGTCCGTTTTTAGAGCCAGCCATCTTCATTAATTTACACTCAGGAAGTTTTTTGGATTGACAGGTTTCCCGTTTTTCCTTACTTCGTAATGGAGATGGTTTCCGGTAGAGTGTCCGGTGGATCCAACTTGACCTACAACCTGGCCGGTATTGACCGTTTGCCCTACTTTAACATTAACCTTTGATAAATGCCCGTAAAGTGTTTCAAGATTATTTTTATGTATGATCTTTACGCATTTTCCATACCCCTGGAACCAGCCTGCAATGACAACTTTTCCGTCGGCTGTGCTTTTTACAGCATCACCCCTGCGGCCTTTAAAATCTATACCGGGATGAAATTCAACTCTTCCCCGCCTGATTGGATCGCTCCGATAACCAAATAATGAATTTATAGTATAATTAGCCGGATATCCCATAGGGGTGAAGGCAACACCAAGCAGAAAATCTTCTAGGCGTTCATCATACAATGCATAGGTTTCTTCAAAGCTGAGTTCTGTGGAGGACTCGTTATTACCACCTATATCATCAACCTTAAATCCTTTAATTCCTCTTTTAATGAGATATTGATTAATTTTTTTTAGCTTGTTTTCGATATTCTGTATATAATTCTTAGCCTGAGTACTATCAGTTGGTGGTGGAATCTGTTTCTTTAAATGCGCTATTTGTCTATTATATCCTATTCTTTCCTTTTCGATCTTGCTGAGTTCAAGAGAAAGGAATATTATTGTGAACGTTAGAATAAAAAGGGTAATCCCTATTGTAAGGGCATAATGTTTTAAGCGGTTGATATGTTTTGTTTTAATACGGAGGGATTTTGTTTCGCCCTTATTAGAGCCAACGATCAAAACGGTACTGAAATCTGATTTCGAAAATATCATTTATCTCCTTATTTTATGGATAAAAGCGATTTTATCCTGTATCCATTTTCAAAGCTATGATACAGCATTTTATTGTTTTTTAAAAACATTTTATCAATTTAATTGTATGTTTATTCTAAATCAATAAAATTATCCTATTTTGTATACAATATGTTTAGTTCGTATTAGCACGATATGAACAAATATATTCCAGCAGGATTTTTTTTCTCTTGATAGGAAATTAATGTTAAATTGAAATTAACGTATATATAAACTCTAATCTAAATAACAGAATGTTTGCAATTCAATCATTTTCCAGCTTAATTGAAAATAGTAATGCTACAACTGTTGTAACTACTTTATCAGAATGATCGGCGGGGCTGTAAATTTTATTAAGAATCTTCTCGATAAAAAAGACCGCCAAAAAGAGATTGTTGCAGACTTTCATACTACGATAATCAGGGTTGATGATAATTTTATCTCATCAAGTTCAGTGATGCTTGATGAAAGGCTAATTGGAAACATATATTCTTTGAAAGAAGTTACTGTAGTATCAACAGCTGAAATATCAGGCAATATCACTTCCAGAAAAAGTAATATAAACGGAAAGGTAATTGGTGATATAATTTCTATCGAGTCTGCACTAATTAAAAGTTCTGCGATAGTATGTGGCAATATCAGGGCTAAATCAATTACTGTAGAGCCGGGATGTATCATTAATGGAATGATCCGGATTGAAGGAAATATTGATGAACGAGATCTGATTGAGAAAGTTGAGAATCGACTCCCGCCTAAGCGGAAAGAGTTTATTGAAATGCCTTTTCTGATTTCTGAGCCTGAAGAAACTGAAGCAGAACCGGTTATCAAAAGTTTAAGTCAGCCCGACAGGCCGTCTGAAGCCAATAAGAGGGTACTAGTATTGAAAAATAAAGGAGCTAAGGTTATTGAACCGGAAGAGGCCAATAAGCCTAACACCAACGGCTGGTATTGATTGTATAATCCGTCCTTTCTATTTTACCACTCAGATTACTAGCTGACTGAATTTCTAATTTATGACTACTGTATCTACTTACAAAGCAGCATCGGCTGTTGCATTAATTGCAGAAAAGCATTTTGCAGATCACTTGCATGAAGCAGTTGAAAGGGGTGAATTAGATCTGGCAGCAGCTCCATCTGCTAGTCTGATTGAAACCATGCTTGATACAGCATTTTGGGCAAGTTTAAGAAGGGAAGAGGGTAATTCTCCGAAAATTTCAATTGCTTTCCTTTCACCGGAGCAAGCAGCATCTGCGCTTCAGTTTGAGCAAAAACTTGAATTTAACAGCAAGGTATTAACGAAACTAGGCCCGGGAGTTGAGCGGCCAGGCGTGCATTTGGGCGTATGGTACGATGAAAATGGTTTATATGTTTGGGGTACAACCCATAAAATTCCTAATTGTTGTTTTGTGCTGGATGTTTCTGAACCCGGTTTGCTAGTTATCAAGCATAGAAGAATGCATGGCTTCGGGAAATTTACCAATATTATGGTGCTCAGGGGTGACCAAATCAAGGTGGTGGATGAGAGTAGTGCAAATCTTCCCGATTGCCCAATATTATTGACTTCTTTGCTTGGTTTAACATCAGATTCTGATGATAATTCTGTTAATGTGCTGATTCAGCTTGCCACTTCCATGCGCGCACACAAACATGGAGGAATTCTGTTAGTTGTTCCTTCAGCTACTGATGCATGGCGTGAATCTATACTAAAGCCTATTAAATATTCTGTTTCTCCGGCATTTGCCGGACTGACCGACTTGATGAATGATGATGAGAATAAATGGACCTCTAGCGTATGGCTTGGAGAACTAAGCAGGGAGATTGATGGTATTGCCGGACTTACGGCTATAGACGGTGCAACAGTAATCAGTGATAAATATGAGGTGCTTGCCTTCGGTGCTAAAATCGGAAGGATTGATGGCAGTCTGAGAGTGGAACGGGTTCTCTTAACCGAGCCGGTAGTAGGTGGGGAAGGGATAATTGTTAATCCCGCCAGCAGTGGCGGTACAAGGCATATTTCTGCGGCACAATTTGTTCATGATCAGCGTGACTCAATCGCTTTGGTTGCTTCCCAAGATGGGCATTTTACTATTTTTACTTGGTCTCCATGTGAGAATCTGGTTCATGCTCATCGGATTGATAGTTTACTGCTATAATTAGCAAATTTGGGAATTAGCAAATCAGCAAATTTGAAAATTAGTAAATGAGCCTTCGGGAATACAACGGTGTTTATTACCAATCAGTAGATAATATTGCAGCTGTCTGTTTTATATTTTCAAGGATGCCGACAGTATTGAACTTACCTCAGTTTAATGTTATTGTTGGATAGACTAAGTATAAATAGTACTGTCTGACGTTCTTAAACCCGATTAAAGCGGATACCGGCCTGTGCTTAATGCCTGTGTAGTATGAGCGAAAAGCGGGATTTCCATTAAAAAAGGCACAGCAGCAGTTTTCCAAACGATAGAAACTTTAACTACACGACAAAAAAGAATTATAAACTCTTTCATTTACTATAATTATATCAAACTCACTTAAACTTTACAGTTTCCGGTTGAGAGGGCAAGTTAAGAATAGCTTCCAAATCAGAATGTAAGATATACCTAATATAGATACTTTCAATTTCAGGAGAAGTTATCCCATATATCAGTGAATGTTTTATTCCGGAATTTGTTGACTTAAACAGTGTAGTGTTCCAAATCCCCAAATCAGGTCTGTAGCATTAATTGGTACAACCTTTCGCTCAGGGAAACATCCTGCAATAATATTTAATGCCTCAATGTCTTTTGAATCATTAAAAACCGGAACCAATACTGAATTATTTAATATCAGAAAATTAGCATAACTGGCCGGTAAACGAAGTCCGTCGAAATCAAGTCGAGAGGGCATTGGCAAACTGATAATATTTGGAGTTTTTCCATTCTCTAATTTTGCCTTTTGAAGCCGTTTCAGGTTATCTTGTAGTGCATTATAATTGGTGTCATTGGGATCTGACTCTACAACTGTAATGATTGTATCTTCATTCACAAATCGGCTTAAATCATCAATATGACCATGAGTATCGTCCCCGGTAATTCCATCGCCAAGCCAGATCACATTGTTTACACCAAGGTATTCCTCAAATACTGCTTCATAATCTTCACGGCTAAATCCTGGGTTTCTAACTTGTATATTTTGATGCATTAAACACTCTTCTGAAGTAAGCAGAGTTCCCTTTCCGTTTACATCTATTGCTCCTCCTTCCAGAATTACCGGCTTGCCATTTCGAAGAACAGATGTCAAAGGGATATTAAGAAAATTTGCTACAGACGTTGGAACCAATCTGTCGAGCTTGTAGTTCTTGTATTTTGCCCAACCATTAAAATGAAAATCCAATGCTTCCCTTTTATCTCCGTTTTTTACTACAATCGGGCCGGAGTCACGCATCCAACTCCTGTTGGTTTTTTGAAAAATAAAACTAAGCTTTTCAAGATTTACATGAGCTTTTTCAAGCATTTCAAAAACTTTTTTCTTCTGTTTTTCATCGCTGACCAACAGGAAAACTTCTTCAAATTCGGCTACTTTTTTAATGAATTCAACAAAATCCCATTGAACCGCAGCAAATTTGCCGGGCCAGTCTTTTCCGTTGTGCGGAAAGCAAAGTAATATACCCTGCTGCTTTTCCCATTCGGCAGGAAACCTTCTACCTGTATTCATATTAATCAATGGCTCTTTTTGTGATATCGCCAAAGGCATCAATTCTTCTATCCCTGAAGAAAGGCCAGTTTTGGCGTACATTTTCCTGTAACTCGAGGTCAATTTCGGCGATAAGGATCTCTTCCTGATCGTGGGAGGCCTGAGCAAGAATCTCTCCTTGCGGACCGGCAATGAATGAAGATCCCCAGAATTGAATTCCTGCTGTATCAGGTAAGTATTGTTCCAGACCAATACGGTTTGCTGCTGCGATATATACTCCGTTTGCAACGGCATGCCCCTTCATTACATTCATCCACGCTCCATGTTGTTTTTCGCCATATTGTTCCTTTTCTAGCGGATGCCAACCTATTGCTGTCGGGTAAAATAATACTTCAGCACCTTGCATAGCTGTCAATCTTGCAGCTTCAGGATACCATTGATCCCAGCAAATCAGAGTGCCTATATTTCCTTTTTGGGTTTTAAAAGATTTGAAACCGAGATCTCCGGGAGTAAAATAGAATTTCTCATAAAAATGAGGATCGTCTGGTATATGCATCTTCCGGTACAATCCGGCCTCCGAACCATCAGTGTCAATTATGTAGGCACTGTTATGATATATTCCAGCCATCCTTTTTTCGAAGAAAGGTACAATGATTACCACCCCAAGCTCTTTTGCTACTGCACTGAAAGCTATAAATGAGGTGCTGTAGAGAGGCTCTGCCAAGGCAAAATTGGCTGTGTCTTCTGACTGACAGAAATAGTGACTGCTGTAAAGTTCCGGTAATGAAATGACTTCGGCTCCCTGTTTTGCAGCCTCGCGAACCCAGCTCAGGCATTTTTTCAAATTGTTTTCTGCTATATCATTGAGATTAAGCTGAAGCACAGCAATTTTATAGGTACTTTTTGACATATTGGTATCTTATAGGAGCCGTAAAACTGCAAAATTAATGATTTTAATTTAATAAGGCTGATAGGGTCAAGGCTGACAGGGTTCTGAACCCTGTCAGCCTTAAAGAAATTACCATTATAATGTCATGAATAGGAGATTTGATTCTTCGCTTTGATCTGTTTGATACTGTAAAGGATTTAATCATAAATGATCATACGAAGCAGAACTATTTGTTGACAAACAAGCTGTCATTGAAACATTAAACTGCCACTTTAGGGTAGTTATTGGCAATAGTTTTTCTCTCAATCAGTTGTTTATACACTCCGTCCCATAATTCTATTCTACTTTCTAAAGATTGTATTACGGCCTCCTCTGCTTCTATCCAAAATTGCTCATTATTACCACAAAGATTTGCTGTCATTTGCAATGCAAGATGACTATGGTGGTCTCCATCAACTTCTATATGTCGTTCAATGTAATATTTAAAGATTGAAATTTCATTGGGGAAATTCTTGTGTATTTCATTAATTATTGAAATGAACATTCCTGGAATTAAGTCTTCACGACCAAAAGTGAAAATTGCTGATTGCAAATAGTCTTTTTTGCTAGATATAATTTTAAAGGTGAAGTCAACAAAATCTTGAGCCTGTTTTGGCGCTTTCGAAATGTTAAAAGCATTTTCAAAATTTCCGGTCTGTTTCAATTCTTCAATGAATATTTCAATTTGCTTTGTCTCTGCTCCACATTGTTTCATTGCCTCAATATATAACTCAAAATGGCTTTTTCTTTCGCCATTAGAATCAATATCTGATTCTTCGCCAACTACAATTTCATTGATAAGGTGTCGAGTATCTGCCGAACCTTTTGGAAACCAAGGAACTGTTGTGCAAGTCAAATTATTTTGCAAAGTTTTAAGTAAAGACATAAAATCCCAAACCGCATAAACGTGGTATTGCATAAAAATCTTTAGATCGTCAATGTCTGTGATTATTGAATAAACTTTATGATTAATGATTCCTTGTCTTAAGGGTTCTATTTTGTTTCTTAGCCGTTCTATTTGTTGATTCATTTTTTGTTGATTTATATTGTGTGTTGATCTTTTTTCAATTGCTGTTATATCTAAATTTTATGAGAAATTAGATAGATTTAATAGTTATTAGATATGATCAAAGCTAATCGGATCAGCTTTTTTGTAAATTCTGAATACCCATAATCCTCTCCTAGATTTCAAATTCGACAGAAAATCTAGCGTGTCATTCTCTTTAGCGAAATAGCTACCAAAGTTCATTGCTCTTTACAGTACAACCTTTCTCGACATGCATTTAAAAAGACAGAATTACTTAAATGTTATTCCAAGGCCCAGACGTATGCTGCCCATATCAAAGTTTTCTGAAATTTGAAAATTTGTAGGAAAGTCGATTTTCTGGTAGTTGTATCCTGTCTGTATACCTAAATTAAGTCCTGCATTTACGGGTATGGAATATGAAATTCCTGCTCCTGCAGTCAGACCTTTGCTTAAATTATTGAAAAGCTTTACCGAATAGCCGCCATATGCATCTAATTTGAGTCCACTAAGTTTAGGGTCTATGTAATAAGAGGCATTGAGCGTGATTGGCAATGTATTGTAATTTCCTCCACCTGATTTGCGATAATTGTCAGACCCCAATGCAAACCCAAGTCCGAAATTGTCATTCAGAAGTTTTGTAATCCCGGTACGAGTCCTGAACCCATTAAATGTTGGGTTGCCAATCAACGAGGTGCTGCTATGAATCAGAGCACTTATTTCGGTATAATTTATCACACGTCTTTGCTGAGATAATGCACTATTACTAAGCAGTAGCAAGGCTACAAATAAAAATAGGATTCCTTGAGAAAATGATTTTATATTCATTGTTTTCAATTACAAATCGATTTAATTCTACCGCAAATATAATCACATATGCTGATGTCTTTAATCCTTTTTCTGTAAATTTATGGCAAATGGAATCTCCTAAATATTTACAGGAACAAGAATGGCATTAAGCTTTGCATCATTAAATTCAGGCAGTAATGGAAACTGTTATTACCTTGAAAATGAGCATGATGCTGTACTGGTTGATGCAGGAATTTCCTGCCGAGAAACTGAAACAAGGATGGATCGACTGGGGCTGACGATGAAAAAAATCAGAGCAATTTTTGTTTCCCATGAACATACAGATCACATCCGTGGAATTACAGTGATTGCAAAAAAATATAAGTTACCAGTATACATCACTGATTTGACCTTAAAACGCTCGGGCCTTAATTTGGATCCCGGACTGATCAGATCTTTCAGTCCTCATCAGACAGTGGAAATCGGAGAACTTGTCATTACCCCATTCCCTAAATTTCATGATGCATCTCAACCGCATAGTTTTACGATAAATTGTAAAGGTTTTACAGTTGGTGTATTCACGGATATTGGTTTTCCTTGTGAACATGTGATTCGATACTTCGGCGAATGTCATGCTGCATTTCTTGAAGCTAATTATGATGATGATCTGCTTGAGAACGGAAGATATCCCTATCATTTAAAAACCCGAATCCGGGGAGTGAATGGTCACCTTTCTAATAAGCAGGCTTTTGAGCTTTTTTCGGGTAATGGGACTCATATGAGTCATTTAATGCTTTCACATCTTTCAAGAGATAATAATGATCCTAAAATAGTAATGGAATTGTTTAATCAGGTTAAATGCAAGACTAAAATTACTGTGGCATCAAGAGATCGGGAATCAGAAATTTATCATATTAATGAGACTGATGTGGCTTCGTGTAGATCAAATTCAGAAACAATCCAATTTTCGTTGTTCTGATATTTATTATTGGGGTGATATCATTGTCTAAATCAGCCTGAATGTTTATATTCGAATTGTGAATTGTTAATCTCTATGGTACTAATTGTCCTCAATGTTGTTTTTTGCCTTTCCTTCCTAGTATTTGCTTGGTTTAATTTGAATGATAATGATTCATGGCTTTGGGTTCCAATTTATCTCGCGGCTTCGGTTTTTTGTGGTCTCGCAGGTTTTGGAATGTTTTTCCCGGTACCTTATTTATTCCTGATTGGATTTTACCTGATTTATGCTGCTATTTTATTCTTCAGCAAGGATGGAGTGAAAGATTGGATTGTTGAGTATAATAGACCAAGCATTACCGAAAGCATGCAGGCAACAAAGCCCTACATCGAACAGACCAGGGAGTTTTTTGGTCTGTTGATTATTTCTGCCGCACTGGCTTTGAATTTTTTTATGTCAGGCAGGATTTGAGAACATTATTTCGAATGGTTATAAATTCATCAATTTAGCTTCTGATTGTTTTATTTTTTGATATTTTTCCCAATATTTTAATCCTTCTGATGAAAATATAAATTCAATTTCTTTGGACATGTTCGATTATGATGCAGAAAGATTAAGGGCACTTATTACAGAAGTAACCCATTCAAATGTTAGTCCCGAAACCTGGACTTGGCTAGGTGAAAAATTATCGTCGGATGATAATGCGCTTATTAATACCGCATTTGCAATGATGCCCAGAAAAACCGGGAAATCCAATATCCTGATCAGCAAAGATCAGATTAGTAAAATTGATCATGTCAAACCAGGTTTTATTGTAGAAAACTGGACCATTGACAGGCTTGGCCGGCTATGTTTATTGTTGCATATTGATCCTAAAAATCAAGAACAATATATTAAAACCATCGAAAATCTTTTTTTGGCAGCGGAGGTTTCCGAGCTTGTTGCTCTTTATTCGTTCTTGCCAATACTTGCATATCCTGAACTATGGAAGTTGAGATGCGCAGAAGGGATTCGCAGCAATATTGGCCTTGTACTTGAAGCGATTATGTACCATAATTCTTATCCTGAAAAATGTCTTGATGAAAAAGCATGGAACCAATTGATTCTAAAAGCTTTTTTTACGGATAAAGATATCATTCGGATTCCCGGCATTGATGAAAGAGCTAATGCCGAACTTGCGCTTACCCTTACTGATTATGCACATGAGAGGTGGGCTGCTAAACGAAAAATCAATCCATTTTTATGGAGGTTTACTAGTAAATTTTTAGATGAAAGTTTGATCGATGACCTTAAAAAGGTTCTTTTTGAAGGTAGTTTGAGAGAGATGCAGGCAGCAGCATTAACCTTGGTTCAGTCGGGTTCTGCATCTGCATTAGAGCTTCTGAAAACCTATCCGGAACTTTTAAGTGCTATTACAAATAATGAGCTAAACTGGACCAGTTTGGCTGTGGATTTAGATAATTAATAATTTAATATACAGAATATGTGTTGTAGCCATTCATTTGAAGACAGGAAACCTCAGGTGCCTTCTGAAGCCATGGATCTTGAGATCATTAAAGGCATGAAATTCTTTGATCCTCATGTTCACATGAGTTCGCGGACAACGGATGATTATCAGGCAATGGCGGATGCCGGAATAAAAGCTTTAATCGAACCGGCATTTTGGCTGGGGCAACCCCGGACAGGAATTGATAGTTTTAGAGACTATTATAGCAGCTTGGTAGGCTGGGAAAGGTTTAGGTCATCACAGTTCGGGATTAAGCATTACTGTACTATCGGACTGAATTCAAGAGAAGCTAATAATGAAAAACTGGCAGCCGAAGTGATGGAGATTTTGCCATTATTTATCTACAAGGAAGGGGTTGTTGGTATCGGGGAAATTGGATTTGATGATCAGACAGCTGCCGAAGAGAAGTATTATCGTCTTCAACTAGAACTTGCAAAAGAGGCCGAACTTCCGGTTCAGGTTCATACTCCTCATCGTGATAAAAAGAGAGGAACTCAGCGGAGTATGGACATAGCAATTGAGCATGGTATTGATCCCTATATGGTTATTATTGATCATAATAATGAGGAAACGGTTAAAGAAGTTCTGGATAGAGGCTTCTGGGCTGCCTTTACAATATATCCTTTTACCAAAATGGGAAATGAACGAATGGTTGAAGTCGCTAGACAATATGGCCCGGAACGTATCATGATCAACTCTGCTGCCGATTGGGGGATCAGTGATCCACTTGCAATTCCAAAGACCGCGGCTCTGATGAAATTGCGAGGAATTAGTGATGAGGTTATTCGCATGATCACTTATTCGAACGCGATCACAGCATTTGCACAAAGTGGACAGATTGACGAGAAAGACTTCACTACACCACAATCTATTGATCAATCTGAAAAATTTGAAGGTAATACCGTATTGCGTGGCGGGCAGCAGCCAAGGACTGATAAATCTTCTATTATTATCAGTTAAATTTGAAAAAGCTCCTCATTTATTTACGTCTGATGAGACCTGCCAATATCGTAACTTCAGTTGCAGATGTTCTGGCCGGAATAGCCATTTCGGGCTATTTTTTGGGAGCTGGTCAGGAATTTTTACCCGTATTTCTACTTAGCTTGTCAACCGTCGGTTTGTATGGAGGTGGGATTGTATTTAATGATGTATTCGACGCTGAACTCGACAAGATTGAAAGGCCTGAAAGAGCCATACCCAGTGGGGCTATAAGTATTGGAGAAGCAACACTGCTTGGAATCATTCTTTTAGGAAT
>JBDNGV010000223.1:0-11976 GCA_041689125.1 Daejeonella sp. | reverse complement strand
TCATCTTATGTAGATGAAAGTATGATCAGTGGTGAACCTATTGCTGTTTTGAAGCAGGAGGGCGACAAGGTATTTGCCGGAACAATTAACCAGAAAGGGAGTCTTCATTTTAAAGCTGAAAAGGTGGGTGCCGATACCCTTTTAGCACATATTGTAAAAATGGTTCAGCTCGCCCAGGGAAGTAAAGCGCCCGTACAAAAACTTGTGGATAAGATTGCAGGAATATTTGTGCCCGTAGTAATTGGAATTTCAATTCTAACTTTTTCAGTTTGGATGCTACTGGGTGGTGAACGAGCATTTACCCATGCTTTGCTTACTTCAGTCACTGTACTGGTCATTGCTTGTCCTTGTGCATTGGGCCTAGCAACTCCAACTGCAATAATGGTGGGGGTAGGTAAAGGTGCAGAGAACAATATTCTCATCAAAGATGCCGAAAGTCTTGAATTAGGATATAAAGTCAACGCAGTTATTTTGGATAAAACCGGTACAATCACTGAGGGTAAGCCTGTTCTTACAGATACACATTGGGCTCCTGAAATTAAGGATCGTGATGCTTTTTTGAAAATTCTATTCAGTCTGGAAATAAGTTCTGAGCATCCGCTGGCTGATGCTATTATTGATAAATTAAGAGAGGATGGGATTTCAGGAATTCAGCTGGATTCTTTTGAGAGTGTCACCGCTCGTGGAGTGAAGGGTAGTTATAATGGGAATAAATTTTTCGCTGGCAATCTTCGGTTTATGGAGGAGCAAAGTATAGTATTAAATACAGATCAGGCTAATTATGTAAAGAAAAGGCAGCAAGAAGCTAATACAGTGATCTTTTTCACTGATCAGACGAAATTATTGGCTATAATTTCCATCGCTGATAAGGTAAAGGATACTTCAAAAGATGCTATCAGACAATTACACGAAATGGGCATTGAAGTACATATGCTTACTGGAGATAACGAGCAAACTGCTGCTGCAGTAGCAAAGGAAGTTGGAATCAGAAGTTTTAAGGCTGAGGTTCAACCTGCAGATAAGGCCGAATTTATCAAAAAACTTCAGTCTGAAGGAAAAATTGTTGCAATGGTAGGAGATGGAATCAATGATTCTCAAGCTTTGGCACAAGCAGACGTTAGTATTGCAATGGGTAAGGGTTCAGACATTGCCATGGATGTTGCCAAGATCACCCTGATTTCCTCTAATCTGCAATCCATTCCAATGGCATTAAAACTTTCAAAAAGAACCGTTCAAACTATACGTCAGAATCTGTTTTGGGCCTTTATTTACAATATTATTGGCATTCCACTTGCTGCAGGGATATTATATTCCTATAATGGATTTCTGTTAAATCCAATGATTGCAGGTGCAGCAATGGCACTCAGTTCGGTTTCAGTTGTGAGTAACAGTCTCAGATTAAAAGTATTAAAACTCAATTCTAATTAAATAAACAATATCAATAAATCAGGAAAGATCGAAATGATAAGATTTAAAACGAATATAAAATGTACAGGATGTCTTATCCTGTAATCACCAGCTGCAAACGAACGTGGCGTTAATATAAAATCAGTAATATCACTCTTAGAAAGATCTGAAGTTGATATTGAGTTATTACTCCCATTTACAATAGTTGTATAAGGAGTTCCGATATAGGAGACTTCCCAACGATAGGTTTGTCCGCTGCCTGTGGGTGATTAACCTTTGATATTTTGATAACTGCTGTTTCCACAAGCAGAATTAAAAATACGCTCTCCTCCCAGAAATTCGATAGTTTTAGGAGTACATTGGCCAGATGCTCTTGAATACGAGGCAATAATTAAAAGAGAAAAAAATAACTTTCGTAAAATTAAACTCATCTTGCAATTGCATGAAAGATTATTTAAGTATTCAATGTGTTCATACTGTTACGAAAAAACAGGTTTAAATGTTTCCTTAATTACATTTTTTGAATAATCTCTAAAGATTTATGACAATCAAAAATGTTTTTTTTTAATTAAATAATGCTTCTTTTATGAAAATTATATTAAAATAATTAAGAGTTTTGGCAATCAACAGGCGGACAAGATCTAGAGAGCGTTGATTTTTTCATTATTTAAAGAAACCGAATTGAATCGCTTAGGTTTGATGAGAAAATTAGTTAGGAGTATAGTGCAGGTTTTGAAATAGGCAGTCTAAGCCAATTCACCCACCAATAATTACCTTGGTAAACTTTCAAGATAATGTACACTTAAAGTGCTGGTCAGGAAGTCAACAACGAAAGGATATTCCTTTGCTCGCTCAGAATCTACTTCATCAATTGAATAAGAAGTGATAATTACCTTGGTATTCTTACAATGCGGATATATTTCTGAGGAAAACCTACAAAGAAATTCCCAACCATCCATAACCGGCATATGCAAATCAAGCAGAATCAGACCTGGAAAGTCGTTTTGTTTTTCGGTCTTGTTATAAATCAGTTTTTGAAAATATTCAAGCCCTTCAAGCCCATTAAATGCAGTAATGACCTCCTCAGAAAATTTGGATTTATTCAGAATCTGTTTCTGAATCCACAATGTAATTTCATTATCATTGATACTCAGATTTTTATCATAGAAAAGTACCCGCCCAATGGTTGCTTTGATATTGGAAATGGTATTGGTACTGGTATTGTCCTTAATGATGTAAGCAGGTTTGGCTTGGCTGGCATATAGTGATAAACTGTTCAGATTAATATTATCTCCAAAAGCAGCTTTTATGGCTTCAAAAGTAATCTGGGCAGGTATGGTAGTGCTTTCTTTTTTACTGCATCCCGCTGCAAAAATTATGAAAAGGCTTATTGCAATTAAAATTTTGCGGATAGCTTTCATCTAACCTTTTTATTTTCATATACGAGAAGTTTGTAATTATGAATTAAATTTTATTCGTCGTTTTGTTCATGCAATAAAATTAATCCTTCAGAAAAAAAAATATGTAATTGCCGTGTGCAAAAACGGGCCTCTATACATTTTTTATGAATACACCGAAGCCAATGAATTTACCCAATTTTATTTTGTTTTCTGGAGCTCGTAATTTCTCGACTAGCGCTGAGTGTACATTGCTTTTTTTCCTGTTGGTTTAAATTTGTTCACCATTTCGCTAGGAGTGGATAAATTTTAATAGCAAACACTCATTTTTATTTTCTCAGGAAAAACTCTTTGTAAACTATAATGGTGTGTTATTATAGCAAGTTCTACAGCGCGGCTCGTAACTCTCTTTTTCGCCTAATAATATTTTTGATTCGCTGGGTACAGTACGGTATGAATAGGTAGCGGGACCACCGCATTGCAAACAAACGGCATGAACTTTATTTACAACTTCTGCAATTGACATCAGTTTTGGCATAGGACCGAATGGCTTACCTTGAAAGTCCATATCTAGGCCGGCTATAATTACTCGTATTCCTCTATTAGCCAATGTATTACATACGTCAGGTAATTCATCATCAAAGAACTGGGCTTCGTCTATACCAACAACTTCGGTATTTGAACTCAAGAGTAGTATTGATGCGGCATTTTCAACTGGGGTAGATTGGATGGAGTTCAGATCATGGGATACCACCGAGTTTTCATCGTAGCGAGTATCTATTTTTGGTTTGAATATTTCAACGTTTTGTTTAGCGATTTGTGCTCGGCGAAGTCTCCTAATCAGTTCTTCAGTTTTACCTGAAAACATTGATCCGCAGATGACTTCAATACTTCCACTAAGTTCTTTTCTCCTGTTAAAGTTGTGTTCTGTAAATAACATTCTGCCTGTTCGTTCCTCTTTTTTCTGGGTGCTAATATCCGATTTTTAATGGATTTATTGTACAGAAATGCTATCCCATGATCAATATTTAGTCATTACATTTGATAAATTACTTATATTTGAGTATAGGTTTTTGCCTTGATACTATGTTCTGGCAGATTCGACCCATTCGCCCCCAATATTCGCTTTAGAATGAATAATAAAGAAATTTTTAAAAAAGTTGCAAGTATTATTGCTGAATTAAATGAGCAATATGAATATCTGTCCCAGAATCCCGAAAATCTGAATGAACTTGAACTTGAGCTTTTTGCTGCCAATGCAGATTTTTTAGCCGATCATATTACAATTCTTCTGAAACTTAATCGTAATTCGAAATCGCAAGGCTTGGAACCTGAACCTCTTCTTGCTGTTGAAACTAAAACATCAGAGCCTCATGTACAAGATAGGCTTTCTGAAAATCTTATAATTGAAGAGAAAACGGCATCAACTATTCCTGAATGGAAATTTGAGATTGAGGATGAATCTGTCCAATCTTTTGACTACGAAGAAAAGGCTGCACATGATTTATTTGATCGTCCGCTAACAGAAGAAGAAATAGAATTGATCGAAGAGAAAACCCAGTTGAAAGCTCAATCTGATAATGAATTTGAAATCATCATTGAGGAATCTGTAGAATCAGAACCAAGGAAGGAAGAATTGTCTGAAACGATTTTGAATCCTGATTACACCATCTTTGAAGAAAGTAATGCAGAAGAAAAGGGTAACATAACAACTGAGACTGAAGAACATCCGCTTACTATGAATGAGATACTTGCATCCCAAACCACTCATAGTACAGTTTCCAGTCAATTTGTTCAGAGACAAGTCAAAGACCTTAAAAGTATGATTAATCTGAATGATAAGTTATTATTTGTAAGAGACCTTTTCAATGGCTACAGTTTGTCGTTCAGTGAAGCAATCGAAATATTGAATCGCTTTGAAAGTTTTGAGGCTGCTGATAATTTTCTTAAGCAAAACTATTCATCCAAGAATAACTGGGCAGAAAAACAGAATGTTGCCGATAAATTCTATGAAATTCTGAACAAACGATTTTCTAGATAATCCCCATTCGGTTAGAATCAAATTTTAGCAGGATAAAAAGTAGGATTGTAAAACTCCATAAGGAAGATCCCCCATAGCTTAAAAATGGGAGTGGAATTCCAATTACAGGTATAAGTCCGATTGTCATTCCAATATTTATGAAAATGTGGAAGAAAAGTATTGAGGCGACGCCATAGCCATAGATTCTGGCAAAGGAGGATCTTTGTCTTTCTGCAATACTTACAATTCGGATTAAAAGAAAGAGATATAAGCTGATTACAAGGAAGCAGCCTGCAAAACCCCATTCCTCACCAACAGTACAGAAAATGAAGTCGGTGCTTTGTTCAGGTACAAAGTCATATTTGGTTTGTGTACCCTGAAGATATCCTTTCCCCCATAATCCTCCTGAACCGATGGCAATTTTTGATTGATTTAAATTATAACCTATCCCTCGAGGGTCATTTACCTTTCCAAGTATAACATCAATCCGGTTTTTTTGATGCGGCTTAAGTATTTTATTGTAGGCAAAATCAACAGAAAATATAAATAAGAAAGAAAATATTAAACCTGAACCGATGATGGTTAAGGACTTTCTATTTTTGCGATAAAAATAGGTAAGGAACCCTGCAAGTGCAATAACACCAACCAGTACGATGTATTTATTATATAAAACTGTAAGCACAAAGAGCAAAATAGAAAGGCCTTCAATGACCAGAAAATAGCCCGAAAGGCCTTCTCGATAAAGTACCAAAATTAGTGAACTGAAGGTCAATGCTGAACCTGCATCAGGCTGCAAAAGGATAAGCGCAGTAGGCAGGAGTATGATGAATGCTGCTATTATTTGTGTTTTGAATTCCTGCACTTTTATTGTTCCTGAACTAAGATACCTGGCAAGCAGCAAACAGGTTGCAAATTTTGCAAATTCTGATGGCTGAAGACGGAAACTGCCGATGGAAATCCAGGCCTGATTGCCTCCAACATTACGACCGATGATCAGAACTAGGATCAACAGTAAGATAGTAATCCCATAAAAGACCGGAGAAAAGGTATTGAAAAATTTGTTGTCAAAAAGTAGAATAGCAAAGCCAATGATGAATGCTGAAATAATAAAAATCAGTTGTTTACCATAATTCGTATCCAGATCAATAATGCTTGGCTTCAATGGATCATAAACTGCAGCATGGATATTGAACCAGCCTATTATGCACAGGGCAAGATAGGTCAATATGATAAACCAGTCGATATTGAAAAAAAGGCTGCGTTGATTATTCATTAGATCTAACCTTTGTTTTTGTTAAAACTGATTTATTTTTGATGGTATCTGAATCCGATTTCTTGATCAATTTTCCTGATCCAGGGAGCAAGTTTGCATCAACCAGACGATCCATGTAAGCTTTCGGTCTAAGGATTTCTTTATTAATGTATTTTTCAACCATCAGGCTGGCAATTGGTGCCGACCAGGTTGCTCCAAATCCTGCGTTCTCTACGACAACTGCAATCGCTATTTTGGGATTGTCTCTGGGTGCAAATGCCACAAAAACAGAATGATCTTTTCCATGAGGATTTTGTACAGTACCTGTTTTTCCGCACATTTCAATATTCGGAATTTTTGAATACCAGGCTGTTCCGCTTGGTTGGTTAACCACAGCACTCATGCCATCTATAATTACATCAAAATATTTGGAATCTATACCTGCGTTGTTCTTTTTTAGAAATTCTTCTTTAATTACATTCTTATCACCGATTGCTTTTATCAGGTGTGGTTTATAGAAAAATCCGCGGTTGGCTACAATAGCCATTACGTTGGCCATTTGAAGTGTTGTTATTCCTAACTCTCCCTGACCGATGGACAGGGATATTGTAAAAGCAGAACCCCATCTGTCGTTTTTGAATCTTTTGGTATAAAATTTAGCACTAGGAAGAAGTCCATTGCGTTCTCCGGGCAGGTCAACTCCCAATGCTGTCCCAATACCGAAAGCAGAAACGGCAGTCCGCCATTTTTTATAGGCATTTACAGGACGCATCCCGGCCTGGTCAATCATTCTGGCATATGTGTAGCCATAGTAAGTATTGCATGATTCTGTAATAGAGCCCTTTAAGTCAATGGAACCATGAACATGGGTGCAAGCCATGAAGCCCTTACGACCATAACGGTATCCGCCTGGACAAAAGAAATATGTGTTCTCATTTATTAATCCGAACTGCTCGGCAACTAGAGCATTGACTACCTTGAAAATTGAGCCCGGAGGATATTCTGCCTGGATAGGACGAACAAACATCGGCTTGTAGTTATCATTAAGTAAAGCCATGTAATTATTGCCGCGCTGACGGCCTACCATCAGATTTGGATCGTATCCCGGGCTGCTCACAAATGATAAAATTTCTCCGGTAGAGGGTTCAATCGCTACAATACTGCCAATTTTATTCTTCATTAATTTTTCTCCCAGTTTTTGTAACTCCTTATCTAGAGAGGAAATCATATGCTCACCGGCAACTGCTACGGTATCGTACTTTCCATTTGCATAATTTCCTTTTGGCCGGTTTAATGCATCAACCATCAGATTTTGTACTCCACGACGTCCTCTTATTAAGGTTTCATATGACTTTTCCACACCGGTAATTCCATGATAATCCCCCTGCCTGTAAAAGCCATTTGAATTTTCTATTACCTTTTGATTGACTTCACCAATATAACCGAGAAAATGCGGTGCAATACTGTCAGGATATCTTCTGACTGTTCTATTTTGAACAAAAAATCCGGGAAAATTACTCAGTTTCTCTTGAAAAGAAGCATAAATCTGTACTGAAAGTTGTTTCTCAAAAATAGAGGCTTTATATGGAGAATAGGAGCGAGCCTTTTTGAATCTTCTGTCAAATCCATTTTTATCGATTCCAACCAGTTTGCAAAATTGAAGTGTATCAAATGGCTTTACTTCCCTAGGTACAACCATCAGATCATATACCGGTTCATTTTGCACTAGGATATTCTCATTTCTATCGAGAATAACCCCGCGTGCAGGGTAAATAGGTAATCTTCTAATCACATTATTTTCAGCCGAAAGAATATACTCGTCACTGATCACCTGTATATAAAACAGACGTGCGAGGAGAATAATGGATATGGCGATGAAGATCCCTTGAACAACAAACTTTCTCGCAAAAAAACTATTCATTAATTCTGTTCAAATAAAGATTTTTCGTTCTTTCTAATAGCCAAATTCAAGAAATGTTTTGTTAAGAGAATTCATCTCCCTTTAATTGTCTACCAAGCAGTAAAAGTAAGAAAGAATTTACTCTGCAGGCATAAGCCTCATCTAATTATTTAAGCTTATTCATAAAAAGGATTTTTGAAAGCTATAATTAATTCCTGTTTAATTTTTAAATTACCATTACATATTGGCATGAAAACCACATGATATTCCAGAGGAAATTACCTGATTTTTTTCTGGAAGAAGGCAAACTCGGTGATCAAAATCAGGAATACTGTAAATAATGTACTTAGGATTACTCGGATCAGCGTGTAACCGATCTCAGAGAATCTAAAAGTTTCGAAGCTAAATAAGATCAGATGGTGAAATAAGGTTAGGATAATCGCATAAAAAACAAACCATCTGAATCCCATTATCCCAAGGCTAGGTTCGGGCTCATTGTCAAAGCCACTACGCTGCACGGTTAAAGAAATAAATACAATTCTGACAAATGCCATCACGCTACAAGCTAATGCATTGAGCCCGATCGTATCGTAGAAAACGTCGATCGTTATACCTGTAAAAAAGGCCAGTAAGAAGAGCAATGCATTAGGGATTCCGAATGGAAGTAATAGAATAAATAGAATATAGAGGTATGGAATGCTTAGGTTATAGTAACCAAAATTCTTAAGCAGAAAAACCTGTGTTGCAATCAGCACAATAAAACGGATACTATTTATAATCAATGCACTTCCCATTATTCAACTTTATTTTGAGCTTCTAAAGCTAATTGTTCTTCCGATAATGAATTGATTATTACATAAACGTATTGTAATTTTGCAAAATCAGTATCTAGTTTCACTCGAATGTTAAGGGCACTGTTTCCATCCCTTGTCCCAGATTCTGTTACATAGCCAATATTGGTTCCTTGCGGGAAAAGCGAGAACTCAGAAGTGACTACTCTAGATCCTCTTTTTATAGTCAGATGACTTTGAATATCTTTCAGCTGTCCAAAGCGAGAATCATAATTTTCTTCTCCCCAAACCAAAGAGCCTATATTCCCATTGACGCTTGCGCTGATTTTGGTTTCAGTATGGAGCAGGGATCTGAGGGTAGAAAAATTTTCGGATACGTTCAAAACTATACCAACTACGCCGCTTGGAGCCATAACACCCATCCCTTTCTTTATTCCGTGCTTATTACCCCGGTTGATCGTTAAATAATTATTTTTTTGGTGTACCGAATTATTGATTACCCTAGCTATGGTATAGGTATATTGTTGTTTTAGAACACTATCCTTAACTGTTTTCTGCCTGATACTATCATCGTAAAAAGAAGATTTTAGCAGATTTTTAAGCCTTGCATTCTCTGCAGCTAGGCTGTCGTTGGTTTTTCCCAGAACGAGGTAGCTGCTGAACTCATTCACTCTTTCATAGGCATTACCAACTATCTGGTTGGAAGAGTTCCACACACTGGCATGTTGATATGAGTTATTCCTGATTAGTAGGATCAGGGAAATTGCGAAAAAGATAACCAGCAGAAAAAATGCGTTGTACTTGCTGATGAAAAGCCAGAGGTTACGCATACTTTGAGTTATGGATTTTAAGTTGTAGGTTTTAGGTTATACGTTGCACGTTATACGTTTTAGGTTATACGTTATACGTTGTAAGTTATAAGTATCATTGGCGTCATAATCCTACTTTAGACTTAATATTCTAAAAGTTTTAGATATTGAATTAAAATTCTAAAAAATAATATTAACGATTAGTTGTCAATTGAAAAAGATCTGAAAACGTATAAAGTAGAACTTATTACTCCCTATTGCATTAAAAATTTAAAGTTTCCAATATTCTTCAATGCGATTCCGGTGCCCCTGACAACTGCACGCAACGGATCTTCAGCTACATGAACGGGAAGTTTGGTTTTCGCGCCAATACGTTTATCCAATCCGCGTAATAATGCACCACCGCCGGTTAAATAAATTCCAGTCTGATAAATATCTGCAGAAAGTTCAGGTGGAGTAATTTCTAATGCCTTCAATATTGCTTCTTCAATTTTTGAAATCGATTTGTCAAGACAATGAGCGATTTCTGTGTAGGAAACAGTAATTTGTTTGGGTACACCAGTCATCAAATCACGACCTTGAACGGCGTAATCTGCAGGCGGATCACTTAATTCTGGAAGAGCGGCACCAACTTCAATTTTGATCTTCTCGGCAGTACGATCTCCGATCATGATATTATGCTGTCTCCGTATATATTGAACAATATCACTGTCGAAATTATCTCCGGCTACACGGATAGACTGGTCGCAAACAATTCCGGAAAGTGCAATAACTGCAATCTCAGTAGTTCCACCGCCGATATCGATAATCATATTTCCCATTGGCTCTTCCACATCAATCCCTATACCAACCGCAGCTGCCATTGGTTCATGAATCAGATAAACTTCTTTTGCACCGGCAATCTCTGCTGAGTCGCGTACTGCACGCTTCTCAACTTCAGTAATTCCGGAGGGAATACAGATGACCATACGTAAGGATGGGAAAAACCAGCCTTTGCCGTTGTTAATCATTTTAATCATTCCCCTGATCATATATTCTGCCGCATTAAAGTCGGCGATAACCCCGTCCTTTAAAGGTCTTACAGTCCGGATATTATCATGGGTTTTACCCTCCATCTGCATAGCCTGACGCCCAATCGCAATAACCTTATTTGTAGTCCGGTCAAATGCCACAATTGAAGGCTCATCGACCACCACTTTATCATTATGTATTATCAGAGTATTGGCCGTACCCAGGTCAATTGCAATCTCTTGTGTAAACCAATTAAATAATCCCATAAGCTATTTATTATCGTGTTAAAATGTATTTACTAAGATAAACTCTTTTATTAATCAAGGTAGTATAAAACCCGATGATTTTATTTAAAGACGTCAATTAATGTTTAAAATGTCTGATACCTGTAGTGACCATGCCTATGCCCTTAGCATTTGCCATATCAATGGATTCCTGATCTTTAATAGATCCTCCAGGTTGTAAGATCATCACAACCCCTGCATTAGCTGCAATTTCAACACAATCAGGAAATGGAAAGAAGGCATCTGAAGCCATCACACTTCCGGAAAGATCAAAATGAAATGCTTTTGCCTTCACAATAGCCTGCTGAAGTGCATCAACTCGTGAAGTCTGGCCAACGCCACTTGCAATAAGACAAGAATCCCTAGCAAGCACAATGGTATTTGATTTGGTATGTTTTACGATTTTATTGGCAAAAACAAGGTCTTTTAGTTGTTGTTCACTTGGTGCACGTTCCGTTACTGGCTTGATCTCTGCGGCTGTTTCCATCAGCATATCTTTGTCCTGTTCAATTACCCCATTAAGCAATGTTTTAAATTGTTTGGAAGGCAGTTTAACATTATTCCTTTTAAGAAGGATTCGATTCTTCTTAGCGGACAATATTTCTTTTGCTTTTTCTTCGAAAGATGGAGCGATGAGCACTTCAAAAAACAGTTGATTAATTTCAGCAGCCGTTTGTGTATCAATTTCACGATTGCAGATCAAAACGCCACCGAAAGCAGAAACTGGATCACAAACAAGTGCTGCTTTCCAGGCTTCAATCACAGATTCTCTGCTTGCAATTCCACAGGCATTGGTATGTTTAAGAATCGCAAATGTGGGTTCTATAAACTCATCAATCAATGCAACGGCAGCATCTACATCAACAAGATTGTTATAGGAGAGCTCTTTGCCATTCAATTTGTCAAACATGGCATCTAAATTCCCATAGAAAACACCATTTTGATGAGGATTTTCGCCATATCGAAGTGTCCCAGACTTTTGTTCACTGTATTTCAAAACTGTGAGGGGATTTTCCTGATTAAAATAGTTAAAGATCGCTGTGTCATAATGCGATGACACATTAAATGCCTGACGTGCAAATGCCTTGCGATGGCTGAGAGAGGT
>JBDNGV010000222.1:0-1310 GCA_041689125.1 Daejeonella sp. | reverse complement strand
CGATACTACTATTAAATCTGGTCAAGAGGTGTTTTATGCCCTATCTTTAATCGCTTTGGCGAATACTGAATAGTTACAAGATTTCATCTCCCTTTCCGATTCGGTAGGCACCAACAATCATTTTGCTTTCTTTATCCCAGATAAACAAGTGATTATAATAGATATCGTATTCATCTAAATCAGTTGATTTATTGGTTCCTTCTCCAATTTCTCTGAAAGTGATCTCCCTAAGTCGGCCAATTTCCTTGATGATATTAGGCAATGCCGTACTTCGGGAAATATAAATCTCATAATTCTTTTCTGTCCAGATCTTATATTCAGAAAGATTATTTACCTCCTTTTCCAGGCTTTGATCATTAATAGCTGCAGTGATAACTTGAGGAGTTTTTTTTACTTTGAAAATATTTCTTGGATCAAATATGTTTCGTTGATTTTCAAGTCCTGCACCCAAAGCATAAGTTTTCGCTCGCAGGAAATCGAGCAATTTTGCAGCGTTTTGCTGATAGTTAAGATCAGAAGGCAGGATTGGTTTTCCAATTCTTAGTTTAATCGTGCGCCCACGCTTATTAAAAAGTTCTGATGGTAATTTTGCAGTTCTTAATGCCGGGTGTATATAACTAAGTAAATTAAAGAGAAGCCCGTTATTGCCATGAAAATAAATAGGCACTACAGGTACATTGGCTTTGGAGATTAGTTTGCCTACCACAGGATGCCATATCCTGTCTGTAATTTGCTGGGTATCGACCTTGAATGTTGAAACTTCACCCGCCGGAAATATTCCAATTGGGGTGCCGGATCGAAGCAGTTCCAGAGTTTGTTTGATTCCGCTGATACTTGATGAATGCTCAATTGTTTCGAATGGATTTACAGCAATAAAATATTCACTTAGGTTTGGTATTTTTTTTAGCAAAAAATTAGCCATGAGTTTAGAATCCGGCCTCATCATACACATGATCTTCAATAAAATAAGCCCTTCAATTCCTCCGTATGGGTGATTTGCAATGGTGATAAAAGCGCCTTGCTTCGGTATATTTTTGAGTTCAGCCTCATCAAACTCAACTGTTATCCCTATGACTTGAAGTATTTTATCAATAAAGCTGGTGCCTGTGAGATGCTCGGCTTTTTCAAAGACTTTATTCACCTCATTGATTTTCATTACTTCCATTAAAATGGAAGCCAATCCGGGCATGTATATTTTATTTAGTTTGGTCGCTTTGGAAAATTCTTCTTGTGTAATAATTTTCATGATGAAAATCTATGTGATTGTACGGCATTGAACTTTAGTATCAATGTACAGTTATATTGTCTGG
>JBDNGV010000221.1:0-4441 GCA_041689125.1 Daejeonella sp. | reverse complement strand
TCTTTCAACTGCCTTTTGAAATATTTTGGATCATACTTTTTAGTTGTATCTAAATCAAAATTTGTTTTAGTACTGTCAAGTCCGAGCCAAGTAATGATATTCTCTGCAGAATCAACCACAATTGCAGGCACAGTTAGACTGTCTCTCATGCTGTAAATGAAGGTGATATATTCATCATTCACATCAGGCATGGCGATAATATTACGGGTACTTTTGGCCCATAGTTCTGCTCTTGTACGCTCTGCTACAGATATATTCCTAACCAGATAATCGGTATACCATAATGAGGCACCGGCTATAACCACTGCAAAAGCGAGTAAAATAAACTTCCAGCGGCGTTTCCATTCGTATTGGTTCATATCGATAAGCAAATTACAAAAGGAAACTGAAAGAGCGATAGGAATTTTAGATGTTAGTTGGTTAGTTAGCAAATCCTGCTTCATTGAGAATTTGGTATTCGTAGGAAAGATTGTTCTGTGTTATCAGTTAACTGTTGTCTGTTGTCTGAAATTTAAAGGTTCATTGTGCTAATCTTGGCAATGATTTTCAATTCTCCATTCTCAACAATTATCAATTATCAACTGTCAACTATTCTTATCTTTGCCCCATGCCTGATATGACTAAGAGAGTAAGAGTACGATTTGCACCCAGCCCGACAGGAGGTTTACATCTTGGGGGAGTTAGAACTGTGTTATTTAATTATCTTTTTGCCCGTAAACACGGTGGTGATTTTATACTTAGAATAGAAGATACGGATCAAAGCCGCTTTGTTGAAGGGGCAGAACAATATATACTTGATTGTCTTTCCTGGTGCGGATTAAATCCGGATGAAGGCCCGAAAAATAGTGGCCCTTATGCCCCATACCGCCAGAGTGAGCGCAAGGAAAATTATCGCAAATATGCCGAACAGCTAGTAAATGACGGACATGCATATTATGCATTCGATACTACTGCAGAATTGGATGAGCAGAGGCAAAAAATCCCTAATTTTCGTTACGGCCATGA
Source organism: Daejeonella sp. (assembly GCA_041689125.1). GTDB lineage: Bacteria > Bacteroidota > Bacteroidia > Sphingobacteriales > Sphingobacteriaceae > Daejeonella. Next base: position 3,436 of record JBDNGV010000221.1, on the reverse strand, counting down.
GAACCGCAGTGTTTTACGTAATTCCCTTAACCTGTCAGATGCAGAAACGCAGACTCTTTTGGATCAGAGAGTACCGCATGTTATACGCATCAAAGTTCCTACAGATGAAACTATCCATTTTTACGATATGATTCGTGGGGATGTAAGCTTTGAAACCAATTTGGTAGATGATAAGGTGCTTTTAAAAGCTGATGGAATGCCAACTTATCATCTGGCAGTTGTTGTTGATGATTACCTGATGAAAATTAGCCATGCCTTTAGAGGTGAAGAATGGCTCCCCTCTGCGCCGGTTCATATCCTACTTTGGGAATATTTGGGCTGGAAAGCTGATATGCCGCATTGGGTACATCTTCCACTCATCCTTAAGCCTGATGGCAATGGAAAATTGAGCAAGCGTGATGGCGACAGACTGGGTTTCCCCGTTTATGCCATGAACTGGAAAGATCCAAAAAGCGGTGAAATCACTAAAGGTTTCCGTGAAATGGGATACCTACCCGAAGCCTTTGTCAATATGCTGGCTCTCTTAGGCTGGAATGACGGAACTGAACAGGAGATTTTCAGTATGGATGAGCTCATTGAGAAATTCAGTATCGAACGGGTGAGTAAAGCCGGAGCAAAATTTGATTTTGAGAAGGCGAAGTGGTTTAACCATGAGTACATTAAAAAGAGCCAAGTATCAAGTATCAAGAACCAGGTACTCGAGATTTTGAAAGCAAAAGAAATCCTTATTCATGATAATGAATATTTTGATAAAGTTCTTGAAATTGTCAAAGAGCGCCTGACCTTTCTTCAAGATTTCTGGGAACAGGCTTCATTCTTCTTTATACAGCCTGCATTCTATGATCTAAATGCTGTAAAACCTAAATGGACCGATGCCAAAACTGATTATTTTAATGAGCTGATCAAAACCTGGGAAGGGATAAATAATGCAGATGCTTGGGAAGCAGTAAATCTGGAAGCTAGTTTTAAAAATCTTGCAGAAGAGAAGGGTATCAAACCTGGGGAGTTAATGTTACCATTCAGGGTGATGCTGGTTGGAGGCAAATTTGGTCCGGGAGTTTTTGATATTGCTGTATTACTTGGGAAAGAAGAAACCATCTTAAGGATTCAAAAAGCGGTTATTGCTTTTACTGCAGAGTAAAAGAGTAATACCTTGTCTGAACCATGATTCCAGGTGATTTGTTTGATTATTATAATAAATCACAATAGGCTGGAAAATGAGGCCCTAGCCGGATGGACAGGGCATTCAGGATAAATCATTACAATCATACTAATCAAAAAAATCATGGTTCAGACAAAATGAATGTGTGCCCGTGGCTCGTGATTCCTATTTTTCCTAAAAGGTTAATTCATATATTTATCTAACCTAAGCCATAAAAATGAGTCCCAGTTTCCCGTTCATACCCCTCAAGGCAAATACATGGTATTGTTTCGTTCTGTCCATTTTCGCATGTATAAATTTTACTGCCTGCAAAACAACTGAAAGCCCAACTCTAGCTATTGTCAATGCCCGCATCTGGACTGGCGATGAAGCTCAGCCCTGGGCAGAAGCAATAGCAATTAATGGGGAAAGAATTATCCATGTTGGAACAAGTGAAGAAGTCAAGAAAATAGTAGTTGCCGGTACAGAATTGATCGATGCCAAAGGCCAAATGCTGGTACCTGGATTTAACGATTCTCATGTTCATTTCATTGATGGCGGTTTCGGACTTTCATCAGTTTCTTTACGTAATGCGAAAACCAAACAGGAATTTATTGACCGTATTGCTGCCTTTGTAAAAACTGTTCCTCCGGGTACCTGGGTATTGAATGGCGATTGGGACCATACCAATTGGGGAGGCGAACTTCCGCAAGCCAGCTGGATTGATTCTGTGAGTACCGGTCATCCGATTTTTGTCCAGCGCCTCGATGGACACATGGGCCTTGCGAATTCTGCAGCAATGAAATTATCAAAAATCAGTGTCGCCTCTGCTGATGTTGAAGGTGGCACCATAATCCGCGATAAAACTGGAATGCCTAAAGGTATATTCAAAGACAATGCAATGGGCCTAATCGGTCAGCATATCGGCGATCCATCTGATGAATTAAAAGATAGAGCTCTTGTGGCCGCTATGAAGTATGTTGCCGAAAATGGTGTGACCTCTGTCCAAAGTATGGGTACTTGGGCTGACCTGGAAGTGTATAGAAGATTCGCAAAAAAAGGACGTTTAAATACCCGTATCTATGCCGTAGTTCCATTATCCTCATGGGAAAAACTAAGCGAAGAAGTTGAAAAATCAGGCAAGGGAGATTCCTGGTTAAAGATTGGAGGATTGAAGGGATTCGTTGACGGATCTTTAGGATCTCATACTGCGGCATTTAAAAAACCTTTCAGCGATACTCCGGCTGATAGTGGCTTTCTGGTGACTCCTGTAAATGAACTCTATGAAACTGTGTCTGCTGCCGACAAAGCCGGATTACAGGTTATGGTGCATGCCATAGGCGATAAAGCAATTTTTGAACAACTCAATATTTTTGAAAGAGTTGAAAAAGAAAACGGGAAACGCGATCGTCGTTTCCGTATTGAACATGCTCAACATATTGCGCCCGAAGATTTGAGTCGCTTCAGTTCATTAAAAGTAATTGCCAGCATGCAGCCTTATCATGCCATTGACGATGGACGATGGGCCGAAAAGATAATCGGCCCGGAACGTATAAAAACTACGTATGCCTTTAAAAGTCTCCTCGACAATCAGGCAGTTTTGGCTTTTGGAAGTGACTGGTTTGTAGCTCCTCCTACACCTATTGAAGGTATTTACGCTGCGGTAAGTCGCCGAACACTCGACGATAAAAACCCCGAAGGATGGGTTCCTGAACAAAAAATCAGTGTTGAACAGGCATTAAAAGCATATACCTATAACTCAGCATACGCTTCCTTTGATGAAGGCAATAAAGGAATTTTAAAAAAAGGATATTTGGCAGATTTCGTAATTCTGGATCAGAATTTGTTCGATATCAAGCCGGAAGCCATCAGGGATGTTAAAGTAATAAAGACTTTTGCTGGCGGCAGGCTTGTTTTTGACCGTAATAAAAAATAGATGTGCTCCTATATTGTTGAACTTAATGACATTATCAACGCAAGGAGAAATGTGTTGATTAAGTCTGCACCATTAAACATGAGATTTCTCAGTCGTGCCTCCTTCGAAATGACGGGTGGTTCGATTCCGTCATTTCGACAAGCGAGTAATATTGTTGAACTTAATGCCAATCAACGCGAGGAGAAATCTGTTGACAAAGTCTGCACCATTAAATATGAGATTTCTCAGTCGTACCTCCTTCGAAATGACGGGTGGTTCGATTCCGTCATTTCGACAAGCGAGTAATATTGTTGAACTTATTGCCAGTATCAACGCGAGGAGAAATCTGTTGATTAAGTCCGAACCATTAAATATGAGAT
>JBDNGV010000220.1:0-11968 GCA_041689125.1 Daejeonella sp. | reverse complement strand
GGATCCATTGCTACAATATATTTAGCATTTTTAGATACTTCACCATCAATATAAACAAACTCATCATTCTCTTCTGAGGCAACAATACAACATTCACCCCCACTTTTCAAGGCAGCTATAAATTGCTCATTGGCAAACACATCCAATTTTTTTTGTGATTCACCTTGTATATTGATCGTACCTACATCCCCAAGAATATCCATTAGGCCAGCCTTATTTACTTCACGATTTACAATTTTTGCTGCAATTCCTATATCTCTCAACAATCTAGATAACTCCCCTTTTGCATATGGAAAATCACTCTGCTTTTCAATGATAAATTGACCTAATGTTAATATGCCTTTCATATACTTAGTGTACTTTTTACGTTATCTCTTTGCTAATTCTATGACATCTAAGTTATGAATTTTTTGTCCTGAAATGCAAAATCGAAGCAATGTGCTAACTTTATGCCAGCCTTGTTTTCCAGAAGCTCCTGGATTTAAGTGTAAACAGCTTATTTTTTTATCATAAATAACCTTGAGAATATGAGAATGACCTGAGATAAAAATCCCCGGAGGGTTTCTGTAAATTTCTTCCCTTATTCTAGGAGAATACCTGTCCGGATACCCACCGATATGAGTGATCCAAACTTTCAATTCTTCACAATCAAATCTCAAATGCTCAGGATATTGTAATCTTATGTCCTGCCCATCAATATTTCCATAAACTCCTCTTAAAGGTTTAAATGCATTTAACTGATTAGCAACTTCAATAGTACCAAAATCACCTGCATGCCAGATTTCATCGCAGTTTTCAAAATGCTTGAAGACGGCCTCATCCAAGTATCCATGAGTATCTGAAATTAGTCCAATAGTTTTCATTTCGAAATATGCATTAAAAAATGGTAAGATAGTCCTTTAATAAATTACTGTAATCCGTGGAATAAACCCCTTGGCTTTTATAAATAACCAGTTCCTGCTTTACCAGAAGGTTTTTTTCAAAACCAAGTACCATAATAATACGATGTGGGTTTGAGTCGGGGAATGAATAAATCAAAACTTCCTTCTGAACATAGAGTAGCCCGTAACATAAAACCAATTTCTTTACAAGCTCAGCTGTTTGTAGAGGGAGTATAATACAAATATGTCCGGTTTGGCTTAAATGATTCCCTGATTCTGCAAGCAGTAATTCAAAAAAGGAAATATCTGTATGTCGGGCAAGTCCCTTTTCAAGGTTTAAGGAATTTAATAAATTTATAAAGAAAGGTGGATTGGAAATAATCAGGTCATATTTCTCATCCCTGATCATAAAATGATCTTTAATAGAGCTATGAATTAGTTCTAATCTTTTTAAAAAAGGAGAATTTAAAAAATTGGATTTAGCCGTTTTAGCGGCATTCTTATCTATCTCAACGGCTTGAATAAAAGCCGATGGATATTTCTGTGCAAGCATTAAAGCGATCAATCCGGTACCTGCTCCAACATCAAGTATTTTGGCAGGACTGCTGAATTCTGCAAGTGCAGCAAGCAACACTCCATCGGTATTCACTTTCATTGCGCAATTAGCCTGATCAATACTAAACTGTTTAAACTGAAAAATCGTTGACATCAGCTTTCGTATAATTCAATAGGTAATCCGTGGGGATCCGAAAAAAACACAAATTTCTTGCCTGTAAACTCATCCATTCTAATTTCCTCAGTCATCACTCCATTAATATTCAATTCATTTATAGATTCTATCAGATTATCTACTTCAAAAGCCAAATGTCGCAATCCTCTTGCTTCCGGACGGGAAACACGTTCAGGTGGATTTGAGAATGAAAATAATTCGATCTGGTATTTCCCATTTACTAAAAGATCAAGCTTATGGGACCTTCGATCGGTTCTGTGAACCTCATTTAAAATTCGAAGACCTAAAATTTTAGTATAAAAATGTTTAGAAACTTCATAATCTGATGAGATAATTGCAAGATGATGTATAGATTTTAGTTTAAGCATTATTTTCTCAGCTGTAAAATGTCAGGAAATTCAAAATTAGAAAAAAGCTTTGCTTTAAATTAATTTGATTATTGAAATCAATCCCTGTGTGGTATAGGTCGGTTCAGCCCTTTCCTTCGGAGTAGTTCCGGCAAGAAATAGAGTTCCGTTTCAAAATACAAGCAGCCGGAAGCTACCTCCTGCGGCAAGGTTTATTTTACCCAAAGCGGCATTTCATAGGAATGGGCCGCCCGACAAAAGAAAGGACCAAAGCCATTTGGAATAAACCCAGGTGGCAACTGCAGCTTTTTGCAATCATAATTAATGATATCTTTTAAATCTGCTGCAAAAACTACGTCAGAGCACGGGACTATCGAGACCGAAGAAGCACAGACCTTGCTTTCTAAAACGAGAAAATTATTCAATTCAAACGTACTCCAGCAAGATTTTAAATCGAACTCACATTAATGCCTAATTTTAATCCAATTCACATATTTAAGTTTTGAAAATAAAAGTCAATGTTTTTAAGAGAGTTACAGCCTAAATAATTAATTTTTTTTAGTAGTATTTAGATTTTAATCTAATTTTGACATTTTTTAAGGTTTTTTTGACATTTTTAATGTTTTTATGCTACAAAACATTTATTTTTACTAAAATTTTAATAAAAATCAAGCAAAACGATGTCATCTTTAAGATTCCAAGCATTAAATGCAGTACTTTCTCGGACTATTCCTGAGGCAAAACATCCTTCATCAAAACTTTCTGATTTATATAACATCAATGTCTTTGATCAGAAAAAAATGAAGGACACTTTATCGAAAGAAGCTTATAACGGTATTATTGAGTCAGTTAACTCGGGTACTCCTATTGACCGAAGCATTTCAGAGCAAGTGGCTTCTGCCATGAAATCATGGGCAATGTCAAAAAATGCAACACACTATACTCATTGGTTTCAGCCTTTGACTGGTAGCACTGCTGAAAAGCATGATTCTTTTTTTGAGCCCGGATCAGACGGTCATGGTATTGAGAAATTCTCTGGAGAGGCTTTGTCACAACAAGAACCGGATGCATCTAGTTTCCCAAATGGAGGCATAAGAAGCACTTTCGAAGCTCGCGGTTATACTGCTTGGGATCCATCATCACCAGCATTTATAATTGGTTCTACTTTATGTATACCTACTGTATTTATATCATATACCGGTGAGGCATTGGATTACAAAGCTCCTTTACTGAAGGCTATCGGGCTAATGGACAAAGCAGCAGTTGCTGTTGCACAGTATTTTGACAAAGGAATTGAAAAAGTTAACAGTTCACTTGGAATTGAACAAGAGTATTTTCTTGTCGACATTGCCTTATATAATGCAAGACCTGACATGTATTTAACAGGAAGAACATTATTCGGTCACATGTCAGCCAAAAATCAGCAGTTAGATGACCACTATTTTGGATCAATTCCTGATCGTGTTCTGGCATTTATGGAAGAGCTAGAAGTTGAAGCAATTAAACTCGGAATTCCATTAAAAACCCGTCATAATGAAGTAGCCCCCTCTCAATTTGAATGTGCGCCATTATATGAGGAGATGAACCTAGCCATTGACCATAACTCTTTATTAATGGATCTGATGGATAAAGTTGCCCGAAAGCATAATTTCAAGGTTTTATTGCATGAAAAACCCTATGCAGGAATCAACGGTTCAGGTAAACATAATAACTGGTCAATGATTACAAATACTGGCAAGAATCTTCTTTCTCCTGGTAAAACCCCGAAAAACAATTTGATGTTCCTTACATTCTTTGTAAATACAATCAGAGCTGTTTATGAATATTCTGATTTGTTAAGAGCTTCAATCGCATCGGTGAATAACGATCACCGTTTAGGTGCCAATGAGGCTCCACCGGCAATTATCTCAACATTCCTCGGAAGTCAGCTAAGTGACCTTTTGGATGAGATCGAAACATCAAGGGTAACATCAAAGATGAAACAAGATTCTGCTCTGTGGACCAATATCCCAAAGATACCTTCTATCCTTTTAGATAATACAGACCGAAACCGTACATCACCAATGGCCTTTACCGGTAATAAGTTTGAGCTCCGTGCGGTTGGTTCATCTGCAAATTCAGCTAACCCGATGACGATATTAAACGTTATTGTTGCCGATCAGTTAAACAAATTTAAAGCTGAAGCAGATAAATTGATCAAAAAGGGCCAAAAGAAAGATGTTGCCATCATGACCATTATTAAGCGCTACATTAAAGAATCTAAAGCGATACGTTTTGAAGGCAATGGTTACAGCGATGAGTGGGCTAAGGAAGCTGCGAAAAGAGGTTTATCAAATATTAAAACTACCCCGAAGGCGCTGGATGTCTTATTAGACCCTAAAACAGATAAGCTTTTTGAAGAAACCGGTGTTTTCAGTAAGCGTGAATCTCATGCTCGTCATGAAATCTTACTCGAAAGCTATTACAAGAAACTTCAGATCGAAGCCCGTGTTATGGGTGATTTGATTGACAACGTTATTATACCAACGGCTATTAGCTATCAAACTACATTGATCGAGAATGTTAAAGGGCTGAAAGAAATTGGATTAGGTGAAGAAACCTACCATGCTCAACTTGAGATTATCAAGAAAATTTCTGAACATGTTAACTTCATCAGAACTGCAAATCTAGAAATGGTTAATGAGCGTAAGAAAGCCAATCACATTGAGGATATCAGGGATAAGTCTATTGCATATGATGAAAAAGTAAAATCATATTTCGATCCAATCCGTTATCACGTTGATAAATTGGAACAACTTGTTGATGATACAAAATGGCCGCTACCTAAATTCAGAGAGTTGTTGTTTATTAAATAGATCTGAGATTTCAGATATGAGAAATAAGACAAAGTTCTGCTTCAGCGGAACTTTGTTGTTTATAGCCAAATCTCATATCACATATCTCACATCTCATATCTAACATCTCATATCTAACATCTCATTACTAAGTACTATTTTTGTATCAATGTCAGACCTAAAATACAACAAGCGAGGCGTTTCTGCCGATAAAGAAGATGTGCATAATGCGATCAAAAATATAGATAAAGGTCTTTTTCCTAAAGCTTTCTGCAAAATTATCCCGGATATACTGGGATCTGACGATGCATTCTGCAATATCATGCATGCAGATGGTGCCGGTACAAAATCAGCACTTGCTTATGTCTATTGGAAAGAAACAGGAGATCTGTCCGTCTGGCGCGGGATAGCACAAGATGCTATTATTATGAATCTGGATGATCTTTTGTGCGTTGGCGCAACAGACAACATATTACTGTCGTCAACAATAGGTCGAAATAAGAATCTGATTCCCGGTAAAGTTATTGCTGAGATCATTAATGGTACGGAAGATATTCTTGAGGATCTTCGTGCTTTGGGTATAGGCATTTACTCAACAGGTGGTGAGACGGCAGATGTCGGCGACATTGTAAGAACTATTATTGTCGACTCAACAGTAACTTGCCGTATTGCGCGCTCTGAGATTATCTCAAACGACAAGATCATATCAGGTGATGTTATTGTTGGCTTATCATCTTATGGCCAAGCCACTTATGAAAAGGAATATAACGGAGGTATGGGATCAAACGGCCTTACTTCTGCAAGACACGATGTTTTCCATAAATACGTTGCAGAAAAATATCCTGAAAGCTATGATCCAGCAGTTCCTTATGATCTGATCTTTTCCGGTAGTAAAAAGTTAACTGATGCAATAGAGATTAAGGGCACCCAAGCGGTAACCGCCGGAAAACTGGTGCTGTCTCCTACTCGTACCTACGCTCCAATTGTGAAGAAAATCCTCGATAAGTATCGACAAGATATTCATGGGATGGTTCACTGCAGTGGTGGTGCACAGACTAAAATTCTGCATTTCATAGACAATCTGCATATCATAAAAGATAACTTTTTGCCCGTTCCTGAGCTTTTCCATCTGATTCATAACGAATCAGGTACAGACTGGAAAGAAATGTACAAAGTGTTTAACATGGGGCACCGTATGGAGTTCTACGTGCCTGAAAAAATTGCACAATATATTATTGATATCTCTGTAGAATTCAACGTTGAAGCACAAATCATAGGCCGTGTTGAAAGCGCTGAAAAAAAGCAGGTAACTATCAGATCTCCCTATGGAGAATTTGTTTATCATTGAGAAACATAAAGCATAAAATATTTACCTAGCTTGGTATACTTTGCGCCCAGCCTGATAACTATTAACTGAAAACTGAAAACTAATTATTCCGTTTTCTTCATAATCAATTTATCCTTAGGCACAGGTAACTGATTACTCCTGATATCCATCTCATTGATAATATTCTTTGCTCCTCCCAGAACATCAATACACCACAGTACAAATCTAATATCCACAGATATAGTCCGTTTATATTGCTTATCAAATGCAATATCTCCACTCATGGCTTCCCAGTTACCATCAAATGCAATCCCAATCAATTCTCCGCTCCCATTTATCACCGGCGATCCAGAATTTCCTCCGGTAATATCATTATTGCTAATAAAACCCACATTCAGAGTTCCATTCTCAGCATATTGCCTAAAATCGCGTTTGGCATAAGCTTCCAATAATGATTGAGGAAGATCGAATTCATCGTCACCAGGCTGATACTTAGCTATCATCCCATCAATAGTAGTTGTGATATTATAGATTATTCCATCTTTCGGACTATAGTTTTGAATTTGACCATAACTAATTCTCATCGTTGAATTAGCATCAGGATAAATTAAAGCAGTCTTATTTCTTTCTAATAAAGCCTTCAGGTATAGGTTATCTAGGCGATTTTTCTCAGTCAGAAATTGACTATAAATCGTTCCAAAATTGTTCTTTACATAATCCTGAGGAATTAAATTAAGGGCATATTTGTATGCCGGATCCTTTTCTAGTTCTTCCATTGAAGGAGCACTTAAAAATTTCCTAAGGCTTTCAGGGTCAATTAGCTTGCTATTTTTCCATAAATGTTCGGCATAATTCTGGAAACTAGCCTCAGGTGATCCTTTCCAAAAATCTTCAATAATTAGTGTAATGAACTTAGGATGCTGTGATTTAGGAACATCCTGGTAAAAGGAGCTTAAAATCTGGGCAAAGATTTTCTTATCAGCTATCTCATTATAAGTCTTCTGATAATTATTGACCATAGTATTTAAATTCTGATTAAGTTGTGAAATATAGGCTGGATCATCCTTCCGGGCATTCATAGACTTGATTGTATTGCCAAGTTGAGAAACATTTCTAACCCATACTGAGGTAAGCAGACCTTCATTAAGATAGGTAAAATGAACAGCATAAGGCTCATATGCTGAATAAGTTGTCTTATACGAGGACATTAGCTGAGCATTTTCAGATGATGATGCCCATTGATTGAAATCATTTTCCTGCTTTTGCTTTTCTTCGAATATCTTTAATCTCTTTAATTGCTCTGTCTGACCAATAAAATATTTCCAATAATTTGCAATATTGGCATGTATTGATGAAAGGGCAAGTTTGGTTTCTGCACTTTTATTCATCTCTTCTTTCCAAGCCTTTAGACGAATATCGCGCAGTTTAACAATTGTTGGGTTTGTTTTTTCTACAGCTAATTTAACTCCATAAGAAGTAAGGTATCGATCCGTGCGACCCGGGTAACCATAGACCATTGAAAAATCACCATTTTTAACGCCTTTGATTGAAATTGGCAATGATTTTTTAGGGGTATACGGCTTATTGCTTGCTGAATAGGTTGCTGATTTATTATTCGGATCAGCATAAACGCGAAAAAGGGAAAAATCACCGGTTTGGCGAGGCCATTCCCAGTTATCTGTATCTCCCCCAAATTTACCGATAGATTGTGTTGGGGTACCAACCAAACGGATATCATTAAATCGTTCGTAAATAAAAAGCAAGTATTGGTTGGCCTTGTAAATATCCCTTACATCTGCTTCCAAAGTACTACTTGCTGTTGCATCCGCAATTATACTTTTACTGATCTCAGCAATTTTTGCAGCTTTATCCTTTTCATCAACTCCATTTAATGCAGACATTACTTTAGGGGTAACATCCTCCATACGTACAAGGAAACGAACAAATAAACCCTGAATTGGTTTCTCTTCTTGGTATGACTTTGCATAAAATCCATTATCTAGAATATTATTTTCTACTGTTGAATTAGTGGCAATCGCATCATAACCACAATGATGATTAGTTAAAATCAGTCCGTTTTTTGAAACGATTTCACCGGTACAGAAACCACCAAAAGATACAATTGCGTCTTTAATACTCGCCTTATTTACACTGTATAGATCTTCAGGAGTCAATTTAAAGCCCTGCTTTTTCATCTGATCATAATTCTTGCCTATAAGCATTGGCAGCCACATCCCTTCATCGGCTTTAGCCAGATTTCCAATACCCAGTACAAGTGCCAGCAGCAATGCCACGGCGTAGTTTATATTTTTCATAACTTTTAATGTTAATAATCGGTTGTTGCAAATATACAGCCAAAAGGACTTAAAAACTGATTGTAGAAATATTTTATCAAAAAAAAACTCCGGATCAGATCCGGAGCTTTTATAATTATTAAAATCTGTTATTGGAAGTTGTAACGGAATCCAAATTGCATAAAATATGTTGACGCAAAAGTCTGTGTAGTTCCAAAGATTGAATCTATAGGCTTATTATCAAAAGTATTTAACCAGAATGTAGGTCTAACAGTTCCACCCGGAGTAAGGGCAGCTACGTTCTGAGGTACCAGAATTCCAGGATTTTTCACAAAATTAACATTACCCCAGTTACTATTCAACATGTTACCGAAATTCATGATATTCATAGTAAACTGGAAATTGTTTTTGGTTTTACCAAAATTTTTGAATAGCTCCTGTGTTAAGGTTATATCTATCTGGTTTCTCCAGGGTAGCTTTCCTCCATTACGCTCAGCATACTTCCCTTTATTATTCTTCAAGTAGTCATCCTGTTCAATAAAAGCGAAGAACAAATCACTTTGTTGTTGTGCAGAATAGGCCACATTGCTTGTAGCCGCAGAAGCAGGACGAGCTGCGAAAGTTATTTCACTTGCATCCTTTGGTATATAAATAAGGTCATTAACCACTACGTCTCGGTTAAAGTCGGTAGAGTAAGTGTAAGAAAATCTTCCTTGATGTGAAGCTTCAAAAAACATAGATACTGAAGTAGCAAGGTTTTTGATATATTCTTTACGATATGAAAGACTAGCAATAATACGTTGAGGTTGGTTAAAATTTGAATAGCTTAAACCAGGCATATCTCCGGTGTTGGAAGTTTGAGTACCTGACCAAGTATTAAATAACTGATCACCACCACCATCATACAGAATTCTTTGATCACTTCTGGTATAAGATACTTGAGCAGACAAACCCCTACTAAAGGATTTATTTAAAGTTGCAGTGATGAACCATGAATGGCCATCTTGAACATTATCTAATACTATTGGATTTAAGGCAGCAGTTCCTGTCGAACTTGCTTGTCCGGTTGGTGTTAATTTATTTATAAACTTATTGACGTTTGCTGCTGGATACATTGGGCGATTATCAGGATATCCTGAAACATTCAAAGGTAAAGGATCAACTAGATTTACGTTGAACCCTTTAGCAATATTAAGGTCTTTATTGTAAATACCTTCTAATGTTCCAACTATACCCCAAGGAAGTTTAGCATCTAAAGCTAAACTGCTTTTCCAAGTTTGAGGAAATCTGAAATTAGGATCAATGGCACTTAGGGTTGCAGGAATAGATCTTCCTGCTGCCGGTGGTGTTGCAGGAAGATATCTTCTAATATCTTGGCTGAAAGGACCTGGAGTATTAGCAGTTCCATTCCAATTTTGTGTAAACTGAATCAAACCGGCATCACCTGACTGAGAAACAATCCATACAAAAGGTACCCTGCTTGTAAAAACACCAGTTCCACCTCTTAATTGTAAAGAACGATCCCCTTTAATATCATAGTTAAACCCTAATCTAGGAGATAACATGATTCTTTCTTTAGGCAATACTCCTGTATCTACTTTTCTACCTTGAGAAAAAGTAAGCGGAGCGACTAAAGGATGAGTTTGGATTTCAGGAACATTAGGATAAGTAGGTAATTCTAAACGTAAACCAGCGGTTACATTCAGTTTTTCACCTAAACGAAAATTATCCTGAAAATAGGCTGAATATTGTTGAAATTTAAAAGTTGGAAAAGCCTGTGCATAACCAGGAGAAAGAGAATAGGTAATTGCATAATCATTTGGCTTTGCTCCATTCACAAAATCAGCCCATGAATTAAAACGGTAAGCGCCTGTTCCAAAACGCTGGAAACCATTTTTGGTGGTACTTAAGTCCATTTGTAAACCAAGGGTAAGTTCATGATTTCCCAAACTCATGGTTAAGTTATCCGTAAAACTATAAGTTTTTACATCTCTTAAATTTCCAAAAGTAAAAGGCTCATATCCAAAAGTTGTAAAAGCCGTACCATCTCTCATAATATCAACCAATGGAAAAACATCGCTTTCTGAGCCTCTTGGATCATTCTGGTGGGTATAACTTCCTCTAAGCGTATTTGAAATTTTGGAACCAAATGAAGAATTCAATTCGGCAGCAAGTGAGTATTGATTAGCTTCTTGAGTATAATTTGAATTACTGAAATGTAAGTGGCCTGGATTATTCCTTCCACCGTTATTAGGAAAGAAAAATCCCGTACCGCTGGTTGAATTGCTAATAAAAAAAGGTGAAGCACTTTCAACCTGATTGTAGCGAATATTAAAACGATGATCTTTATTGATATTCCAATCCAATCTGGCTAAGATTTTATTATTATAGCTTTCATTGACATATCCCTGATAAGTACCCGGATCATAGTTATATGTCGTCAATAAATAACTACGAATCATGTCCAATTCAGAAGTTGTTGGACGAGCAATGTTTGGATTTGAGCCAAAAGGTGCAGAAGGTGATGCAGCTACCCTAAGCTGACCCGGTCTAGCTTGAGCGGTTCGGTCAATATTGGCAAAGAAAAAGAGTTTATCTTTAATAATTGGACCTCCTAAACTAAGAGCCAACTGAGTTTCATCAAAACGCTGATTTACAATAGTATTTGAGCCAACCCGATCTCCCTGATTACCTTGATTTCTCATTCCAAAAAAGGCATTTCCAAAAAAGTTGTTTCTTCCTGAACGGGTTACAGCATTTATTGCACTACCCACGAAACCAGACATTCTTACGTCATAAGGTGTTACGTTCACCGAAATTTCTTCAATAGCATCAATTGAAATAGGGGAACCGCCAGCAGGTAAATTACCACCAATACCAAACTGGTTGTTGAAATCGGACCCATCCACCGTAAAATTGTTCTGACGAAAGTTTCCACCACCTATGGATGCTCCATTAGCTTGTGGTGTGAATTTGGTCAAGTCGTTTACACTCCTGCTGATTGTAGGTACATTCAGAATCTGTGCACGGTCAAGACTTGTTGTTGAACCGGTACGGTTTGCATTCAATACCGAATTAGGATCCTGAGCGGTAATTACAACTTCCTGTAATTCTCTTCCTGATGCATTCAATAAAACATTTAATAAAAATGGCTCACCCAGTTTCAGTATTACTTCACTAAATGACTCCGACTGGTAACCGATATAGGTTACCACGATAAGATAGGGACCCCCAACACGCATGTTAGGAATGTTGAACCTTCCATCCACGCCGGAAGAGGAACCGTATACGGTACCGGTTGGCTGATGTGTAGCCTTTATCGTAGCACCTATTAGCGATTCCTTTGAATCGCGGATAGTACCCGACAAACTACTAGTTGTAATCTGTGCATTCAGATTAAATGCAAAAGATAAGACAACAAATGTTGAGAGTAAAAACTTCTTCATAAATTTTACTTTAAGTGAGACTGATTAATTGGTTTGTTATAATCTGCGCAAAGATATGTAGCCATTCTGAATAATAAGCAGTTCCAGTATTAACTTAATGTTAATTTAT
>JBDNGV010000219.1:0-1971 GCA_041689125.1 Daejeonella sp. | reverse complement strand
TTGGTCATCAGGAAGGACGATATCTTGACCCTGGTAATTCTCATGGATAATAGCTTTTACGTTCTCGCCACTGCAATCGGGAGAAGTATCCATATGTGAGCAGAAACAAATGATAGGCACCTTTTTCTTAGTATTTCCCGGAATACTGGCATAAACATACCCGTATTGATCTAAATGGGCATCTTTCAAACCCATTCCCAGTAATTCCCTGACCAATAATGTCCCAAGATTTTTTTGCTTTTCTGTAGAAGGGCAGCTTAATGATAAAGGATCAGATTGCGTATCTATTGCAGTATATCTTAAAAATCGTTTTGTAACAGTATAGCTTATATTTTCGCTTAAGGTCATTTTTGTTTAATTTTATAATTGGGTTCGCGAAATTAAACATTAGCTGCCATAAAGTTGAAATGATTGTCTTTTAGAATACTCATGAATATCAGAAGCAAAAACCCCTGAAATGAATATTGAAAGTTTAAGAGATTATTGCCTTTTAAAGCTTGGTGTTACAGAATCCTTTCCTTTTGGTGAAGATACTTTGGTGTTCAAATTATCAGGCAAAATCTTCCTGCTTTGCGGACTTGATCAGCCTGATCGTTTCAATGTGAAGTGTGATCCTGAAAGAGCAGTATCGCTTCGCGAAGAATATAATGAAGTACAGCCGGGGTACCATATGAATAAAATGCACTGGAATACGGTTTTTATGAATGGTCGATTAAGCGATTTACAATTAAAGGAAATGATCGATCATTCTTATAGTCTGATTTTAAAAAGCTTAGCAAAAAATAAACGATTTTAAGATTTAATTATGAATTGGAAAGTAGTAAAAGATATTGGGAATGAAGGGGAGTACCTTAAAAAGGAATTCATCTTTAAGGATTTTATTGCAGCATGGGCTTTCATGAATAAGGTTGCCCTTCTTGCCGAAAAATCAGGACATCATCCGGATTGGTCTAATTCATATAACAGGGTTACTATCAAATTAAGCTCTCATGATGACGGTAATAAAGTTACAGAAAAGGACAGGAATCTTGCAGATCTTATCGATAAGCTTGGGCATTGATCCTATATTTGTCACCCAGGTATGATTAGGAGGTTCTGTCTTATATTTATTTTAATTCATAGTGTTATTATGGCAAATGCACAGATAAGCCCTTTTGAAAAAAATAAAGGATTGACTGCAACTTATCAGGAACTAATTGATTATTACCAAGTTTTGGATAATAAGTATGAGCAGATGCGAATTTTCGATTGCGGGCAAAGTGATATCGGGAAACCAATAAATCTGATCGTTCTTTCAAGGGATAAAATCTTTGATCCCGTCGAAATCAGGAAGCAAAATAAAAGAATTCTGCTGATCAATAATGGTATTCATCCGGGTGAACCGGAAGGGATAGATGCCAGTATGATGCTTGTACGTGACATGCTTGAGAAGAATTCAATTCCCAAAAATGTGGTGATCTGTATCATTCCGGTTTATAATATTGATGGAATGCTGAACAGAGGGATCTCTAGAGTAAATCAGAATGGTCCTGAGTCTTATGGTTTTAGAGGAAATTATCAGAATCTTGATCTAAACAGGGATTTTATCAAAGGCGATTCAAAGAATTCAAGGGTCTTTCAAATGACCTTTAATACCTGGCAGCCGGAAGTATTCATCGATAATCATACAAGTAATGGAGCTGATTATCAATATATAATGACCCTTATCCCTTCCCAAAAAGATAAATTGAACCCCATACTTTCTGAATACTTGAGTAGCCGTATGCTGCCTGATCTCTATAAAAAGATGAAGGCTTCAAAATTCGAGATGACCCCATATGTAAATAGCATTGAGGAGACTCCTGATTCGGGAATTACAGGTTTTTTGGAGACAGCCCGATATTCTACAGGATACGCTGCTTTGCATAATACCATTGGTTTTATGCCCGAAACCCATATGCTCAAGCCCTACTATCAGCGTGTTGATGGAAC
>JBDNGV010000218.1:0-6345 GCA_041689125.1 Daejeonella sp. | reverse complement strand
GAGGAGAGAGCCATCCTGTGATTCCGGGATATCAAGCCCCTCTTTCAATTCAATCGATCCGTTTGTGCCGAAATCTTTAACAGGACTTCCATCTACTGCATTTACCGCATAAAGTTTAGAGGCTGCACCATAAAAAATACGCTTATCAGTTCCCTTTTCGTCTTGCCAATACATCAGCCCACGGTTTATTCCAAATCCAATTTTCTCATCCTGATTTGTGGAGGGATCAAAAACCCATTTTTGTTTTCCTGTGGCTGGATCAAGAGCAAAAAGCTTCAATTTTGAACTTGTCAGATATAAGGTGCCATCGATCACAATTGGATTGCATTGCATTTCGCTTCGATTGTTAGCTGTGTCTTTATCTCGCGTATTAAAAACCCAAGCTTCCTCTAACTGCGCAACATTCTTTAAATTGATCTGATCAATAGTTGAATAACGATTAGCATCCTTAGTCCCACCGTAGCTAGCCCATGTGGAATAATCATTATATCCTATATTAGAACAGGAACTAAAAAACTGGCCTGTAAGTATAATTAAAAGAGTGGTTTTTGATAGGATTGCTTTCACTTAAATTGGCTTGGGGTTAATACATTAAGCAATTAAAGGATTAAAGGGTGTAAAAACAAGGAAGGTAATTAAATTAAGTAGAGTGAAAATAAAAAATCTCATAAAACCAGTTTAAATATGCGGGTCTATGAGATCAGGAAAATTTTAATAAAAAAATTTAATGGAGCTTTTAGCTCATTTTCAGTTTCTTCTGAATATCGGCTACGTAACCTTTGAATTTTTTGTCTGTATCAATCAGGTCGTCTACCGTTTGACAGGCATAAATCACTGTTGAGTGATCGCGGCCACCGAAGAAAGCACCAATTGATTTAAGGGATGTTTTAGTATGCAATTTGGCTAGGTACATTGATATCTGACGAGCTTGTACAATTTCACGTTTCCTGGTTTTGGATTTAACCATTTCGATTGGAACTTCAAAATACTCACAAACTAGCTTCTGAATATATTCCATAGAGATCTCTTTGCTGGAATTCTTGATGAAATTCTTAAGCATAGATTTAGCCAGATTCAAGTCAATATCCTTTTTATTCAAGGTAGACTGTGCAAGTAGGGAAACCATGGCTCCCTCGAGCTCACGAACATTATTATCAATGTTATGAGCGACATATTCAATGACTTCCGAAGGAAGTTCTATGCCATCGGAGTACATCTTCTTGTTCAGGATTGCCATGCGCGTTTCCAGATCAGGGATTTGAAGATCGGCCGACAAGCCCCATTTGAAACGGGATAATAACCTTTCTTCAAGACCTGACAAATCTTTTGGAGCCTTGTCTGAAGTAATAATTAATTGCTTTCCTGATTGATGTAAATGATTGAAAATATGGAAGAAAATGTCCTGTGTCTTTTCCTTACCGGCGAAATTATGAACATCATCCATAATGAGGACATCCATTGCCTGATAGAAATTTACAAAATCATTTATGTTATTATTCTTTAGGGCATCAACAAATTGCTGTGTGAACTTTTCGCATGAAACATAAAGAACAAGCTTATCAGTCAGTGTTCGTTTGATCTCATTCCCTATGGCCTGTGCAAGGTGGGTCTTCCCAAGTCCAACAACACCATAAATCATCAATGGATTGAAAGAAGTTCCTCCCGGCTTTCCGGCAACCGCATAACCTGCAGAACGGGCAAGGCGGTTACAATCTCCTTCAATAAAATTTTCGAAAGTATAATTCTGATTTAACTGTGGATCTACTTGCAATTTTTTTAAACCCGGAATTACAAAAGGATTTTTTATGTCCTTGTTCAGGGAAATTGGCATTGGCATTGACTGATTTTTACCCTCAGCGCCATTGCCATTTGAAGGCATATTGGTTGTATATGGAATATTTGTTGAAGACTTTTCCACAACAATGTTATATTCCAGTCTTCCCTCTTCCCCCAGCTGCTTTTTAACGGTCTTTCTAAGTAGACCAACATAGTGCTCTTCGAGCCACTCATAAAAGAATAAACTCGGAACCTGTATAGTTAATACATTACCATCTAGACGTAAGGCTTTTATCGGCTCGAACCAGGTCTTAAAACTCTGTGCCGGGATATTATCCTTAATTATCAGGAGGCAATTATTCCATACGTGTGTACAAGTTTTTTCCATAAATTTTTACTAATAATCTGATTTTCAATAGATGTCGAAAGAAATGTTGGTAACTCTTTGGAGTAACGAATATTCAGAAAAAAATCGGATAAAAAAACTAATTTTAAAAATAAATTTTAACTTTCTGGCAAACAGAAGAATACGTTATTTTACAAGGGTTTTTACAATCAAATTGAGGACAATTTTTTTCCAAAATAATATTTCCACATTCAGATCGAAAAGGCATCCCCATAAAGATTAATATAGGCATATTTATGGAAGTTTACTATAATATCCTATTAAAAATTGACAACTATTTCAATATTGACACTTCTTAAAGAAGCTATTGTTCTTCGAAAATTTAATATTCACCAAATTCCTTCCTGAAGGTATCGGCAATTTCACCAAGTGTAGCGTAAACTTCCACAGCCGAAATAATATAAGGCATAGTATTCTGTCCCGTTTTCACCGCATCAGTCAATGCAAGTAAAGCGTTGTCCACAGCCAAAGAATTACGTTCTGCACGTAAACTGATTAGTTTATCAATCTGGATTATCCGAATGGAGTCATCAACCCTGAAAACTTCAGGTTTCATTCCTTCTGTATCTACATATTTATTGACACCAACGAGAATACTTTCACCATTTTCAATCTTAATTTGATATTGATAAGCTGATGCGGCAATTTCATTCTGGATGTACCCTTCTTCAATAGCTGCAACTGATCCACCTTTCGAATCAATTATATCAATATATTTCCATGCTGCGGCTTCAATCTCATCCGTAAGTGCTTCGACAAAGAAGGATCCGGCAAGTGGGTCAACTGTGTCGGTAACACCACTTTCAAATGCGATGATCTGCTGGGTACGAAGTGCCACTTTGGCTGCAGCCTCTGTAGGTAATGAAAGTGCTTCATCAAAACCATTAGTATGAAGCGACTGGGTGCCACCCAGCACTGCTGCCATCGCTTGATTGCTTACCCTAATAACATTATTCAAAGGTTGCTGGGCAGTGAGGGTTGAACCACCTGTCTGAGTATGAAAGCGAAGTTTTTGTGCAGCAGGATCTGTAGCACCAAGACTTTGAGTAAGTTTTGCCCACATCCTACGCGCTGCTCTGAACTTTGAAATCTCTTCAAAAAAGTTATTATGACAATTAAAGAAGAAGGATAGCCGTTTCGCAAATACATTGATATCTAAACCTTTCTGCATTGCTGCCTGAAGATACGCCTTCCCGTTCGCTAATGTAAATGCCAATTCTTGTACTGCTGTAGAACCCGCTTCCCTAATATGATATCCTGAAATAGAAATAGTATTCCATTTTGGAAGTTCTGTACTACAATACTCAAATACATCCGTAATCAATCGCATGGAAGCTTTTGGAGGATATATATAGGTACCCCTAGCTGCATATTCCTTTAAAATATCATTTTGGATGGTGCCAGATATCTGTTTTAGATCAGCACCCTGCTTCTTTGCTAGGCATATATACATAGCCAGCAGAATAGGTGCAGTTGCATTAATGGTCATGGAGCTGGTTACTTTCTGAAGATCGATCCCATCAAATAGTATCTCCATATCCTGCAATGAGTCTATTGCAACTCCAACTTTTCCAACTTCTCCTTCAGACATCATATGATCTGAGTCATAACCGATCTGTGTTGGAAGATCAAAAGCCACAGAAAGGCCGGTTGTACCTTGTGAAAGCAAGTAATGATAGCGCTTATTCGATTCAGAGGCCGTAGAAAATCCGGCATATTGCCGCATCGTCCACAATCTTCCACGATACATATCCTTTTGAATTCCACGTGTAAAAGGAAAATCCCCCGGCAATTCTATATTTTTTGCTTCCGTATAGATCTCTTTTATTTCAATACCGGAACTTGTTTTAATTTTCTTTTCGCTCATCCATTTAAAATAAAGACTGCATATCTCTCTTCACAATTCTTAAGGCAATATCATATGGATTTTCTGCTTCCAAATTTGCAAGATGTGTAAGAATTGCCCTACTCAAATCGACTGAACTTGCATTTTCCGGTAATCCATTCACTGCGCTGTTAATCATGCTGATTGTATCTTCCTTAACCTGCTTAACAGTAGCCCATGCCACGTCGCTGACGTATATCTGCTGCGAAATGTTGTGCTGATACTCTGCCCGAATATCTGAAATAATTTGGCTGTGCATTTCGCGCGCACTCATACCCGGTGTATGTAAACGGATAAGCATATTTGAAGGATTTACTCTCTCAAGAAATAAAACGGTTCTTTCATAGGCCTGAAGTCTGAGAGGTAGGGTGTGTTTCAGTCCAGCCCTTTTAAGTTCAATTCGCCGGAAACTATGCTTTTCCCTGAGATAGGTCTTTATAAAGAACCAGCCTGTAAAGAACACGATGAGTCCGGCAAGTGAATATTTTACTATATCAAGGATAAAATCAATTTCATTCATGTTATTGTAATTGTTAACAAATAGTCAAAGTGCCTATTATCAAAACAAAAGTGAGCAATTTCACGTATATTTGTGTCAAGATTTTAAAAGAATTATGAGTACAGAAATTGCAAATCTTATAGCGCCGGTTACTTTAACAGATGGTGCTAAAAAAGAAATTACTAAACTCATTCAGCAGCAGGAGTTAGGCGAAGATTACGGTTTACGACTCGGTGTTGAGGGTGGTGGTTGTTCCGGTATGAATTATGTCCTCGGATTTGATCAGCAGAAAGAAGGTGATCAGGAGTATTTTATCGACGGAATCAGGGTATTTATGCATAAAGCCCATGGATTGTACTTGGCAGGTATGGAAGTAGATTTTAAGGATGGATTAAATGCCCGTGGCTTTACTTTTAGTAATCCCAATGCCAGCAGCACCTGTGGTTGCGGAACATCCTTCTCTGTTTAACAAAACATTTGTAACATTTCATAAAGTCCTACTGTCAAAGCAGCAGGACTTTTTATATTTATACTATGGCAACAAAAATGAGTTATTCGGAAAATGTCAAAGTGGCCATGCAATCCGTTAAGGGTAACAAGCTAAGGACATTCTTAACCGCTATTATCATCGCCATAGGCTTAACTGCGCTTGTCGGCATTTTAACTTCAATTGATGCCATCGAAGGTTCCCTGAATAATACATTCTCAAGCATGGGAGCAAATTCATTTACAATCAGAAACAGGGGCATCGGGATTCGTATTGGAGGCGGGGGGCAAAGGCCAAAACGTTACAAATCAATAGATTACAGACAGGCAACAGAATTTAAAAGTAGCTTTACTTTCCCGGCCATGATATCTGTAAACGTCTTTGCATCATTTGGAGGAACAGTAAAATATGGGAATGAAAAAACCAATCCAAATATCTCTATTCTCGGAGCAGATGAAAATTACATTCAATCTGCCGGTTATAAAATTGCTTCAGGAAGAAATTTCTCGCAATCGGAGTTAGAATATGGAACCAGTGTGGTGATTATTGGGGATGAGATTAAAACACGTCTCTTTCCAAATGTAGACCCAATCAATAGAACAATCAGTATTGGAAGTAACAAATTCCGTATCATTGGTATATTGGCAGCAAAAGGATCAAGCGTTGGTTTTGGAGGAGATAAAATCTGTGTAATTCCACTTTACAGGGCCAAGCAGGTTATGACTATTCAAAACCCTTCTTACACTATTTCGGTCACGAGCGATGATCCGACTCAGATGGATGCAGCAATTGGTCAAGCGACTTCCCTCTTCAGAAACATACGCAATCTGAAAGTTGCGGATGATAATAATTTTGAGGTCACAAAAAGTGACGCCATTGCCCAAACTCTAGTAGATAATTTAAAATTTGTAAGGATCGGAGGTATTGTGATTGGAGCAATTACTTTAATTGGAGCTGCAATTGCACTAATGAATATTATGATTGTTTCTGTAACTGAACGCACACGTGAAATCGGTATACGTAAAGCCATTGGAGCCACTCCTATTGTTATTAGACGTCAATTTCTAATTGAAGCAATCGTTATTTGTCTGATGGGAGGCATTACTGGAGTTTTTCTTGGTATCCTGATTGGCAACCTACTCTCAATGGTTATGGGCGGTTCATTTATTATGCCTTGGGCCTGGACAATTTTGGGATTAACACTGTGTATCGGTGTTGGATTGATCTCCGGACTTTATCCTGCTATTAAAGCAAGTAAATTGGACCCAGTGGAGTCATTGAGATACGAATAG
>JBDNGV010000217.1:0-9662 GCA_041689125.1 Daejeonella sp. | reverse complement strand
TTCTCGAAGTAATGGTGCAGAATAAGTAGATGTTACGAATTATTTAGACCCAGCCTCTTTCAACACATCCATATAATACTGCTCATAAATCGGAAGTATCAGACTCAGGTCAAATTGCTGAGCACGTTTTAGGGCTCCATCCTTGAATGCCGCCAATTGCTTATCGTCTTTTAAGATAAATATGGAGTGCTGAGCCATAGCTTCGATATCGCCCACATTATCCATAAATCCGGTAACGCCATTAATATTAAGTTCAGGTAAGCCCCCCGCATTTGAAGTGATAACCGGAACTTTACAAGCCATTGCCTCCAGAGCTGCTAAACCAAAGCTTTCTGATTCAGAAGGCATAATGAACAGATCTGAAACAGACAGAATCTCTTCCACTGCATCCTGTTTACCTAGAAATCTGACATTTTCACATATTTCCAGATCGCGGCAAAGTTGTTCACAATAAACCCTTTCAGGCCCGTCGCCAACCATTAACAATTTGGAGGGAATTTCTTTTTGAATTTTTTCAAAAATATGAACCACATCCTGCGTCCGCTTAACTTTGCGAAAGTTGGAAGTATGCACAATGATGCGCTCATTATTTGGAGCAATAGCCAATTTAAAATGATCTTTAGCCTTCAGACTAAAACGCTGCAAATCAATGAAATTAGGAATCACCTTGATGTCCTTAACTACATCAAAGTGCTTATAGGTGTCTTGCTTCAGATTTTCTGAAACAGCAGTAACACCATCAGACTGATTAATGGAAAAAGTAACGACCGGTTTGTATGTTGGATCCTTCCCTACTAGTGTAATATCTGTACCATGTAAGGTTGTAACCACTGGGATGTGAATGCCAAAAGTTGCAAGAATCTGCTTTGCCATGAAAGCTGCCGAAGCATGAGGTATGGCATAATGAACGTGCAACAGGTCAAGTTTCTCAAACCTAACGACATCAACTAGTTTACTTGCCAAAGCAAGTTCATATGGAGGATAATCAAACAATGGATAGTTTGAGACAGAAACTTCATGGTAAAATAGGTTTTCGGAAAAGAAATCAAGGCGAGCTGGTTGCCTGTAGGTAATAAAATGAACCCGGTGACCATTATCAGCCAATGCTTTACCTAATTCTGTGGCTACCACTCCACTACCACCAAAGGTAGGATAACAAACAATTCCAATTTTCATCTGTTTTTAATTGTTTTTTAATGGTGATGAAGCAATCAAGATTTGATAATCATACCCCTGCGGGTTTTAGCAAAATCATGATGGTTTCATATTAAGGTTTCTACCGGGAACAAATTTACTAATAATGATCAGAATAGCGCCTGTAAGTAATTGTCATATCCTGCAGAAGCTTACAAAGTAAATTCTTTAAAAGGAAAATTATGTTAGAAAAATGTAACAAATCAAAAGCCATGCCAAGCCCTTGGCATTTTACTTCCTAATCGCTTCATAAATCACATCCTGAATGCGACCCCTAATATTCAAGTCAATAAGTTTCGACGTAACTCCGGGATTTACTCTGTTCGATAAAAACACGTAAACCAGATTGAATTTCGGATCCACCCAAACGCAAGTCCCTGTATAACCGGTATGTCCGAATGTAAGCGGCGATGCCAGCTTTGAAGGATAGCCTCTTGTACTTTCCTCATCAAAGCGATCAAAACCAAGTCCTCGGCGACTAACCGCCGATTGTTTTGCAGTGAACATATTAACCGTTTCTGACTTAAAATAACGGGTTCCGCCGTAAATTCCACCATTCAAAATCATCTGATAAAGGATTGCCAAATCATTTGCACTTGAAAAAAGTCCGGCATGACCCGAAACCCCTCCAACCATGGCAGCACCTTGATCATGAACATAGCCTTCAAGCAAGGTTTTTCTGAACTCCTTATCATCCTCTGTAGGAATAATCTCCTCTTTTGGGAATCGGAGCCGCGGATTGAATCCTGCCCTACTCATGCCAAGCGGCTTATAAAATTGATCCATTACATAGGTTTCCAATGATTTCCCTGATTGGCTTTCAACAATATCCTTCATAAAATACATACTCAAATCACTGTAAACATACTTGCCTTGATTTGATAGGGTAGAATTTAACATGAGCGGCCACATCACCTGCTTGAAATAATCTTTACGCAAGTAATAACTATCAGCAACCTTTACTGGATATGCTGCGGATGAATCACGGCTGTGGTCAGTCTCTAGTATATTTTTAAAGAAAGGGATATATGGAATAAATCCTGCCTGATGAAGCATCACTTCACGGACAGGTATATCCTTCTTATCTGTATTTCGGGCTCTGGGAATATAGGCTCCAACATTGGTATCAAGTTTAAGCTTACCCTGTTCGTACAAACGCATTACCCCCATCGTTGTTGCCGAGATCTTTGTTACTGAAGCCAGATCGTAGATGTCTGTGATTCGAGTTGGGGTACGGTCGACATAAGTACGAGTACCATAGGCTTTGTTAAAAATTATTTTTCCGTCCTTAACTACCAGTACAACAGCGCTTGGGGTAGCCCTCTGACTAATTGCTTCTTCAGCGATGTCGTCAATTTTACTTAAAGTAGCACTATTGATTCCGAGTTCTTCGGGAACTGTATATTTTAAACGGATAGGACTGGTGGAATAGCCTGAGCCTGTTGCATACTTGGCTGAAATACCCTGATTCAGGCGGGCATTTGCCGCAAGTCCGCCGAATAGCAACTGTGCAGTAAAATTCGCAGACAAGCCCGATTTCCTTTCACACCATATAATTGCTGAATTCAACGCCTCTAAAAGCTTCAGGCTCCCAGACTCACCTGAAAGACTAACAATCAAATTCTTATTTAACTGAAGATCAAGCAATAGAGGTATCGTCCGCGGATCATTCAGTGACTGATCTGTTACCTGAACGATTATGGTATTATAAAACTTCAGATCATCATTCAGATCATTGAAGCTGAGCATATCATGATTATATAAAGTTGAAGCAAAGGACTGAATCTTGGTATATTTGTTTAAGATACTGTCAAATTCTGAGGCATAAGCAGAGCCAATATTTACACTGGCAATCGTTAAAGGCGTCAGATCCTTTAATGGAACAAGCTGATCTTCATTGTTTAGTAATACCGTGGAGCTTTCAATGTTTTTCCATTCAGTTAAAAAGGCTTCATTCCTGAAATGTTCTGTCACCTGAGCACAAGCAGACAGGGTAAAAAAGCTTATCAATGTGACTGCAATTGGTAAGCCGCTGATTTTCAATAATTTATTTATTATAAACATTCTCGCCATTTAAAAAAGTTTTCAACACTTGAACCTTAAACAGCTGTTCCGCATCAGCTTTCATAATATCCTGATCAAGGATCACAAAATCAGCGAATTTTCCAGCTTCAAGGCTACCCTTTTCCTTCTCTTCGAAATTACCTTTTGCAGCCCAGATCGTCATTCCTCTTAGTGCTTGTTCCCTACTCATTGAATTTTCCATCTGGTAACCATGTGCAGGATAACCTTTCATATCTTTCCTTACCACAGCTGCATAAAAAGTGTACAAAGGATTTATATTTTCTACAGGAAAATCAGTCCCGAGAATCAGCCAGCCATTTTGATCTAATAATTGCTTAAAAGCATATGCACCTTTAACCCGCTCGGCTCCCAAACGATCTTCTGCCCAGTACATATCTGATGTGGCATGGGTACTTTGAACGGAAGGGATGATATTATTTTCACCAAATAATTTAAAATCAGCCTGATTCACTACCTGCGCGTGTTCAATCCTCCAGCGGAAATCATTTTTACCTTTTAAGACTTTGGCATAAATATTCAGAATCTCACGGTTTGCCGAATCACCAATGGCATGAGTATTCATCTGGAAACCTGCCTTGAAAATTTTCTGTGCTACTTCTGCAAAATGTATTTTTTCACTTAACAAGAAACCTGAATAGCCTGGTTTATCGCTATAAGGTTCCAATAGGCAGGCTCCCCTCGATCCCAAAGCCCCATCCATATAAATTTTAAAGGAACGAACATTTAAACGATCCGTTTTTACAGCACCATTTTTAAACAGAAAATCATAATTCTCCTGCTCATCTCTTAGCATTCCATAGATCCGCATCTTTAGCTGATCCTTTTGCTGAAGCTCAGTGATCTGTGGGATCAGTTTATGACTAATACCGCAATCCGTGACA
Source organism: Daejeonella sp. (assembly GCA_041689125.1). Classification (GTDB taxonomy): domain Bacteria; phylum Bacteroidota; class Bacteroidia; order Sphingobacteriales; family Sphingobacteriaceae; genus Daejeonella. Next base: position 5,502 of record JBDNGV010000217.1, on the reverse strand, counting down.
GTAGTTAATCCAACGGTAAAGCAATTTTTCTGAGCATCAATCAGCGATTTCTGGATCTGAGCTACTGTTTGATCCGGAATTTTGGAATAAACTGCATCCTGGGCATTATCAACCAGAATACCTGAAAGCTTTCCATTGATAGTCTCAACTTCTCCGCCTGTGATTTTCTGTCCAGGTTTCAGGCCTGAAAGATCAAGAGCAGTCTTGTTTGCAATTGCAGCATGCCCGTCAATACGAGTAAGTACAACTGGCCGGTTTGGAAAAAATTCATTCAACTTAGAATTATCCGGAAATTCCCGTTTAGCCCAATCGTTCTGATCCCAGCCTCTGCCAATGATCCATCCTTCCGGATTTTCTTGGCCAAATTGCTTTAGCTTCTCAAGGATTTCCTCCCAACTTTTGGTTCCTACCAAATCAGCTTGCTGAAGGCCCTGTCCATATCCATAAAAGTGAGCATGTCCATCAATGAATCCTGGATAAACAGCCTTACCTTGGGCATCAAGTAACTTCCCCTTATATTTCTTTAAGATTTCTTCAGAGCTTCCAGCCTGCAATATCTTTCCATCCTTGATGGCAAATGCACTAGCGACTGAAAATTTATCATCCACTGTATAGACCACTGCATTGTGAACAATTAAATCAGCCTGCTTTTGGGCATTGCAGGAAAAAATCAACACAGAAATAGCTAGTAAAAAGAAGTTCCTAATCATATAATATTTATGTGAGATATGCTTTCAAACGGTAAATATAATTTAAGCAAAGGCAATTACCCTGCAAAACTGAATTAAAAACCTCCTAAGAAGTTTAAGTTAAAAATTTTAAATCCTTATAAATTCAGTCTATCATATTTACATTAACCTGATTTCGAGATAAATATATTTTATAGTAGACTTTATAATTCATTTTTACAGTGGTGTTAAGTTTTCTATGGTTTGGAAACCTGCTGTTGTGCCCCTTATAATGGCAATCCCGCTTTGCGCTTATACCACACAGGCCTTTAGCACTGGCCGGTATCCGCTACAATCGGGTTTAGGTACGTAATACAGTACTATTTTTATCTGATCCATCCATAAATAAAGTCAACGGAGGTTAATTTGCTGTCTGAAGTTTATTTATTTATGAGGAGGGAGTCTGAAGACTCCCCGTCATTTGACAATCCGTAGAGACGCTGCGCTTAACTCGACGGACAGGAGTAAAAGTGTAATTGTTTTATAAAAAAAAGCATATTTATCATTCCACTCTCCCATTATTCTTAAAATACTTCCCTAAAGCGTAAAACACCTTATCTTTGACTTAGGAAAACACAAAATATTCGAAACCCTAAAATATTTCTGTTATTTTACCAATGCGTTTTTCAATTAAATTACGTTGAGAATACGGCATGTAATTCTCATTATTACAATAAAACTAAATTAATTTGTCTGATATAATACAGCTTTTACCTGATTCTGTTGCCAACCAGATTGCAGCGGGCGAAGTGGTGCAGAGACCGGCTTCAGCATTGAAGGAACTAATTGAAAACGCGATTGATTCAGGCGCGGATAAGATTCAGGTTCTGATCAGGGATGCGGGTAAATCTCTGATCCAGGTGATAGATAATGGATGCGGGATGAGCATGACCGATGCACGCATGTGCTTTGAGCGCCATGCCACATCCAAGATCAGGAAAGCTGAAGATCTTTTTGCCATTCGAACCATGGGTTTCAGAGGTGAGGCAATGGCTTCTATTGCTGCTATCGCTCAGGTTGAGTTAAAAACCCAGCGGCATGAAGATGAACTAGGAACTTGCCTCCGAATTGAGGGCTCAGAAATCATGAGTCAGGAGCCTGTTTCCTGTCCGCCGGGGACTAGCACCAGTATAAAGAACCTATTTTACAATACACCTGCAAGACGTAATTTTCTGAAGGGAAATCCGGTAGAAATGCGCCATTTAAATGATGAATTTCAGCGTGTTGCACTGGCGAATCCGGAAGTATTCTTTACCCTTCATCACGATGGGAATGAGGTTTTTCATTTGCCAAAAGGAAGCCTGAAACAGCGGATCATCCACCTTTTTGGAAATGCCTATAATCAGAAACTGGTTCCTGTTGAAGAAAATACTTCGATTATCGAACTCAAAGGATATATCGGCAAACCGGAATTCGCAAAAAAAACCAGAGGTGAGCAGTTCTTCTTTGTAAACAACCGCTTCATCAAAGATCCCTACCTGAATCATGCAGTGATGAATGCCTTTGAAGAGGTTTTAAGTTCTGACAGCTTTCCTTTGTATGTTTTGTTTATTGATATCGACCCTTCAAAAATCGATATCAATGTACATCCCACAAAAACGGAGATCAAATATCAGGATGAAAAAGCGATTTATGCCATCATACGCTCGGCTGTAAAGCGTTCCTTAGGTAAGTACAATATCAGTCCGACACTCGACTTCAATCAAGAAACCGGTTTCAGCCAGATGATTACTCATAAGGCACATGAGGATATTGTGCCACCATCCATCGCATTCAATCCCGATTTCAACCCATTTAGTCCGGAAAAAACTGAACGAGAAATTCCATTTCTTCGAAATACGGGAGAGGAAAGAAGGAGCTCAACTAAGAATTGGGGCTCATTGTATGAAATAGTGCAACCCGACCAGTCAAGGCAAAGTGAAATAGAGCTGGGCAGAAATCGACACATTGAAATTGATAATCAGGTACTGAAAGTTCTCGGAAAACAGATCTTTCAGTTGCATAACCGTTTTATTATTACACAAATTAAGTCGGGTTTCATGCTTATTGATCAGCAGGCTGCTCATGAGCGGATATTATATGAGCGTTTCCTTCAGCATCTGGAAAACCGACAAGGTGCTTGTCAGCAAAGTCTTTTCCCTCAAACCGTTACGTTGAATACTAGTGATTTTGAGCTTGTTAAAGAACTTTTACCGGATATTCATGCCCTCGGTTTCCAGATTCGTACATTCGGAAAAAATACGTTTATTATTGATGGGATTCCGGCAGAAATTGGAACAAATATCAGCGAAGTTGAAATGCTTGAACATCTGATTGAGGGTTTTAAGAATAACCAGAGCGCCTTAAAATTAAACAAACGCGACAGTCTAGCGCGTGCCCTTGCACGAAATTCCTCGATAAAATCCGGATTGCCTTTATCAATTGATGAAATGAACCTGCTAATTGATGAATTATTCGCCTGCGAAATGCCAAATACCTCGATTAGCGGAAAACCGGTAATCAGTACTTTTACTCTTGAAGAACTCTTACAAAGATTTGAAAAATAATTCCAGTATCTTATATTATGAATGACCGACTTTCTCCTTTTTCGCATATCCCACCGGTTGTAAAGAACCTACTGATCATCAATATAATTTTTTATGTCGCTACCTTAATGTTCGGTGGCCCGATGATGACTCAGGTTTTGGGAGTACATTACTTTGATAGTCCTGATTTCAGGATCTGGCAAGTAATCACCTATATGTTCATGCATGATTATTCTTCCTTATTCCATATCCTGTTCAACATGTTCGCCCTTTATACCTTTGGATCTTCCGTCGAGCACATTATGGGCTCAAAGCGATTCCTGAATTTTTACCTGATTACAGGTTTGGGTGCTTTAGCTCTGCAATTACTAGTTCAAAGTTTTGAGGTATATAGTATTACCGGAAGTGCAGTAAACAATGGTACTTTTATGGTTGATGCATTGAAAAGAACCATTTCTTTTAATCCCGACCTAATTTCTAAGGATCAGGCATCCACACTTTTGGGTATTTATCTCACTCCAATGGTTGGTGCTTCGGGTGCAATTTTTGGCCTCCTGATCGCCTTTGGGATGCTTTTTCCGAATGCTGAATTGTTTATTATGTTCATTCCTGTGCCTGTAAAAGCGAAATATATCATTCCGGTTTATGTGTTACTCGAGTTATTTTTGGGGGTTAAACAATTCTCAGGCGACTCGGTGGCGCATTTCGCACATTTGGGAGGAGCCTTATTTGGTTTTATCTTAGTAAAAATGTGGCATCTAAAACGCCGCGATAATTTTTATGAATAAAAATATATTAAGCGAATTATACTTTAAGGCATTCCGTTCCGGAAATCCGCTTTTTTTATTCATTGGGATAAATATTCTTGTATTTCTGGTGATAGGGCTCATTGCTGTAGCTGAGTTTTTATTTAAGACCAATACTACGGTAGCCGCTTGGCTTGCCCGACAACTATCCATGCCAGCTAATCTCAATGTTCTACCTTATAGATTCTGGACGATAATCACTTATATGTTCCTGCAAAGGGAAGTCTTCCACATACTGTTCAACCTACTCTGGTTATATTGGATGGGAATGATCTTTCTGGATTTTCTGAACAAGCGCCAATTTATTTTCACCTATTTGGCTGGTGGACTTGCAGGAGCTGTATTATACCTTATTGCTTATAATACCTTGCCTGCTTTTACCGGGCTTGCAGAAAATTCTATGATTTTAGGATCCTCGGCCAGCGTAATGGCAATAGTTGTCGGCACCGCGACTCTGGTTCCTGATTTTACCATTCGTTTACTACTTTTTGGCGCAGTTCGCTTAAAGTACTTGGCAATTGCCTATTTTGTTCTTGATTTAATTGGAATGGGTGGAGGAAATCCGGGTGGTAGTATTGCTCATATCGGGGGCGCAATTTTAGGATTTGTATTTATAAAGCAGTTGAACAGTGGAAGAGATCTGAGTAAGATCCTGAAAAAGAGATCCAAACTTAAAGTTGTACAGAATAAGAGCAATACCGGTTCGGGGGCAATACATACTGATCAGGAAACTATTGATAAGATTCTGGATAAGATTTCTAAATCAGGCTATGATAGTTTAAATAAATCTGAAAAAGAGTCATTGTTTAAAGCGAGTAAAAAATAATGGCAAAATTAACTCGAAAAAGGCCTCGCATTCACCTCTTCAGTAAGTTTATCCTTACTGCCAACATTTTTGCGGTCATATCGCTGCTAATAAGCTATCTGGCATCTTATATAGATCCTTCTAGTTTATGGATAGCACCGTTTTTCGGACTGGCTTATCCGGCAATATTAATTATAAATGTCCTCTTTGTTTTTTATTGGCTGATCCGTTGGCCTAAATTTGCACTGATCTCAGCAATTGCCATTCTTGCCGGCTGGAGTGTGATTCTGAACTACATCGGATTTAGAGAAAGTACCGCGATAATGGTTCCAAAATCTTCAAAAAGCTTTATCCGGATTATGACCTATAATGTTCATAATTTTAAACAATTTGGAGATAAAAACGATCAGTTTACCAAAGACCAAATCTTGAATGCGATTCGTAATGAACAGCCTGATGTAATCTGCTTTCAAGAATTTTTCAGTAGAAAAAAAGGTGAATATAATTTCAAGAAATATATACTAGAAATCCTTAATTCTGAACATTATTATTTCAAGCCATCAACAGATAATGGTTATGAGGCCATTGGCATGGCAATTTTCTCAAAATTCCCAATAGTGAATCGAGGAAACATACAG
>JBDNGV010000216.1:0-5698 GCA_041689125.1 Daejeonella sp. | reverse complement strand
TTTAAAACCTTTTGAATAATCCCGACTGCAACTTACCTTTGGGTATGGAAGAAATAAACTGGGAAGATTTTGAAAAGGTGGCATTGAGGGCAGGTACGATTCTTGAAGTTCTTGATTTTTCTGAAGCCAGAAAACCTGCATACAAGATAAAGGCTGATTTTGGGGATTTGGGTGTGAAATGGAGCAGTGCTCAAATTACTAAACATTATACAAAATCCGAATTGATAGGCAGGCAGGTTATCGGAGTTTTGAACTTTCCAAAGAAGCAAATCGCGAATTTCGGGTCAGAATTCTTGGTAACGGGTTTTGCAGATCAGGATGGTCATATAGTTCTGGCCTCTGTAGAGCGCCCAGTTCCAAATGGTTCAGCATTAATATAGATGAGGTATGTAAATTTTACTGATGAGTCGGTACAAAGTCCGGACGATTTTTTTATGGCGGAAGCACTGAAAGAAGCACATAAAGCCATGGCTTTGGATGAAGTACCTATTGGTGCGGTAATCGTTCACGGCGGTAATATAATAGGCAGAGGGCATAACCTGACTGAACAATTAAACGATGTTACCGCTCATGCAGAAATGCAGGCTTTTACTGCCGCTGCAAATTACACTGGTGGTAAATATTTGAAAGATTGCACACTTTACGTTACAATTGAACCATGTGTGATGTGTGCGGGCGCGGCTCACTGGACTCAGATTAGTCGCATTGTTTATGGTGCCGATGATATAAAAAGAGGTTTTTCACAAATTAGCAAGCAAATTCTTCATCCTAAAACTGAATTGATTTCGGGGGTAATGGCTGAGGATGCCGCCAGGCTGATGAAGGAGTTTTTTATTTCCAAGCGTAACAAAACATGACAACTAATTGAACAATTTCTAACAATTCGGTCTTATATTTGTTATAGAATATTATCATTAACTTAAATATATAAATTATGGCATTTGAATTACCTGCGTTAGCTTACGCAACAGACGCTCTGGAACCGCATATTGACAAGATGACTATGGAAATTCACCATGGAAAACATCATCAGGCCTATGTAGACAATGTAAATAAGGCATTAGCCGGAACTGATGGCGAAAATCATAAGATCGAAGATCTTGTAAAAAACATTTCGAAGTACCCAATGGCAGTTAGAAATAATGGAGGAGGTCACTTCAATCATACACTTTACTGGTCAGTAATGTCGCCAAACGGCGTTGGCTCTCCTTCGGGAGATTTGGCTAAGGCCATTGACTCTGCTTTTGGATCATTTGATGAATTCAAGAAAAAATTTGCTGAAGCGGGTATGACTCGCTTTGGATCCGGATGGTCATGGCTTTCAGTGAGTGCGGATGGAAAATTACAAGTAAGTTCTACCCCAAATCAGGATAGTCCCTTAATGGATATTGCCGAAGTTAAAGGTATTCCAATTTTAGGAATGGATGTTTGGGAGCATGCTTACTATCTTAAATATCAAAATAAACGTGCGGATTATGTTGCAGCATTTATGAATGTTGTAAACTGGGATGCAGTTGCTGAGCGGTTCGCAAAAGCAAAGTAATTCCATTTGGCATTAAAATTGACATAAAAGTGATGTATATTAAATGTACATCACTTTTTTTATTTTAATACCCATGAAACTATCATGATTTTGCCAAAACCCGTAGGGGGGTATGATTATTAAATCATGATTGCTTCATCACCTTAGAAAACAAAAAAATAACCAGATGAAAAATTTATCTCTTGTCATAGCCTTTTTGGCTATTAGCCTATTATCAAGTTGTGATCTGATTACCGGCATTTTTAAGGCAGGTGCATACACTGGTATTTTCGTGGTATTAGTGGTTATCGCACTAATCATCTTTGTGATATCAAAATTTAGAAATAAGGATTAATTAGGGTTTTATCTCCATAATTTCCTTTTTCTTTTTACTGTGCATCCGTTTTGGAATGGCTTCAATAATTTCTTTCTCGAGGATTAATATTAGTTTACGTTTAAGAAAATTCCGATGCGTAACTATGCTAATTTCACGGCTTGGTTCGGGTGTTTTAAAATAACGTACTCGGTCTAATTGTTTGACTGAAAAATCACTTATTGAAAGCTCGGGTAATAGGGTAATGCCTTTGTTCAATTCTACCATGCGTTTAAGTGTTTCTACGTTATCAGTATTATATTCAAGGGGCTTTTGCTCATCTGTTTTTTTCCGATTACAGATATTCAGAATCTGATTCCGCATACAATGTCCTTCATTCAGCAGCCATAAATCTTCCAGATTAATATCTTTTGCTGAAATGTTCTTTTTATTAATCAGGGGACTTGATTTGGAAAGGTATGCAACAAAAGATTCATAAAAAAGTGGTGTTTCAGTAAGGTTTTTATCCTCAAGAGGGGTTGAAAGAATACCACAGTCAAGCAAGCCATTTTTTAATTCCTGAACGATCTGGTCTGTCATATATTCCCATATTTGCAGTTGAACATCCGGGTATTTTTCCATAAAGGCAGAAATCACCTTTGGCATTAAGTAAGGTGCCATTGTTGGGATTATCCCAATTCTGAGTTCTCCTGTTACTACGTTTCTCTGGTTACTGATCAACTCAGTTAATTTATAACTTTCCCGTAGAATGATTCTTGCCTGCTCAATAACCTCTGCCCCAATCTCGGTTGGTAATACCGGCTGTTTGCTTCGGTCGAAAAGTTTCACTCCGAGAGTTTCTTCCAGTTTCTGCACCTGCATACTCATGGTAGGCTGGGTTACAAAGCACTTTTCTGCAGCAATTCCAAAACTTCTGTAAGTATCTACAGCAACAATATATTCTAGTTGAACCAGGGTCATAGTATAGATTTTATTTATGTAAATATAATTAATATTGATAATATTGATATTAAATAAATTTGTAATTTACCGAATAATAAACCAATTATATTCTGTTAAGGGGTTCTGTCGTTAAGGCGGGACCCTTTTTTTGTTTCATGCAAACACAATTAATTTAAAAGTTCTTATTATTGAACCGATACTATTTACTTATTTTTAACATGAATACCTTAGATGGAAGAACCGAAGTCAATACGTATAAATAAATATCTAAGTGAAATTGGTTACTGTTCGCGAAGAGCTGCAGATAAACTGATTCTTGAAAACCGTATAACCATTAATGGTGTAGTACCCGAAATGGGCGCCAAACTAGGTCCTGATGATGTGGTTAGAGTTGATGGTAAAATGGTTTCTTCAATTGATGAAAAGCCGGTGTATATTGCATTTAATAAGCCTGTAGGAATTGTTTGTACAACCGACACCAAGGCTGAAAAAAATAATATCATTGATTATATCAAGTACCCGAAGCGTATTTTTCCGATTGGACGACTTGATAAAGCAAGTGAAGGACTGATTTTGCTGACTAGTGACGGGGATATTGTCAACAAAATACTCCGAGCCAGAAATAATCACGAAAAGGAATACCTTGTTTCAGTCAATAAGCCGATAAATCCCGAATTTCTAAAAAGAATGAGGAACGGAATTCCAATTCTGGATACCATTACTCGCAAATGTGAGGTGGAACAACTGGATAAGAACAGATTTAAAATAATACTGACTCAGGGGTTGAACAGGCAGATCCGAAGAATGTGCGAATACCTTGATTATAAGGTAGTTAAACTCAAAAGGACCCGAATTATGAATATCAGACTAGATTTAACTATAGGAAAATGGAGATACCTGACTGATGAAGAATTGAATGAAATTACAAGATTGATTTCATCATCTTCTAAAACTCATTTTGATGAAAATTAAAGGCTGGAATTATTTCAACAGATTGGTTTCCTCATCCGGGAATACAACAATAGCCTTATAGTTCTTGGCTTCCTCTTGATCCATAATGGCATAAGTAATAATTATAATTACATCACCTTTCATAACCCTTCGTGCTGCTGCACCGTTTAAGATAATATCACCACTACCCCTTCTGCCTATTATAGTATATGTTTCAAAGCGCTCACCATTATTATTGTTAACGATCTGTACTTTTTCACCTTCCAGGATATTTGCGGCATCCATTAAATCCTCATCTATTGTAATACTGCCTACATAGTTAAGATCTGCATCCGTTACTTTAACCCTGTGAATTTTTGATTTTAATATGTGAATTTGCATGCTGCAAATTTAGGTATTTATTGGAAGAGTTAAATTAATCAATTTATGATACCTACAATATTCCTAATTATGGTAGACCCTTTATTATGAAAAATCATGATTTCTTTAAATTAATGCGTTATAATTCATTTTAATTGAGATGATTAATAATAAAATTGATACTAAGTAAAGTTTTTGAGTATATTGATTTTACAAATGTTAACTCAATAGTTTTTTTATAAAACTGATTAAATGACAGCACGTAGAGAATTTATAAAAAAGAGCCTAATGTACTCTGCCGGACTTGCAATCGCGGGCTCTGGATCTTACGCTTCCATTGCTAATTCTATTAACATATCCGCTTCTGATCCGGGAATAAATATTAAAAAGGCAGCAATGAAATTTGGCCTCGTAACCTATCAATGGGGAAAGGATTGGGATTTACCTACAATCATTTCTAACTGCGAGGAGACCGGTTTTGAAGCTGTTGAACTTCGGACTCAGCATGCCCATGCAGTTGAGATAAACCTCAATGCTTCCCAAAGAGCCGAAGTGAAGAAAAGGTTTGCCGATAGTCCGGTTACTTGTGTAGGATACGGATCAAACTTTGAATATCATAGCCCGGATGGAGCTACGCTCCGTAAAAATATTGATCAGACAAAGGAATACATTAAGCTTTGTAGAGATATCGGTGCCAGTGGCATTAAAGTTAAACCTAATAACCTTCCTGCTGGGACACCCAGAGAGCAAACGATAGCACAGATTGCTAATTCCCTAAATGAAGTCGGAAAATTTGCCGCTGATTACGGTATGTTGGTTAGAGTAGAGGCTCACGGACTTGTTACCCAGGAATTGCCCAATATGAAAGCAATCTTTGATCAGGTTACAGATCCAAATGTTAAGATTTGCTGGAATAGTAATAATGTTGATCTGAATCCACCCGGAATTCAGGGTAATTTTAATATGGTAAAACAGTGGATTGGAGATACTGTACACGTGCGGGAACTTAACCAGAACGATTATCCTTATCAGGAACTGTTTATGCTTTTAACCGGTGTTAATTATAATGGCTGGATTCTTCTTGAAGCTAGTTCTATACCGATTGATAAGATAAAAGCAATGAAAGAGCAATTGGCAATTTTCAAGAATTTGGTCGCAAATATTAAAAAGAAGTGATATTTCAAATACCACACCTGTTCATATAATAATTACAAGTTTAGGATTATGTCAATTTAAAATTTTATACAATGACTCAAAGAAGAGATTTTATTAAAAAAAGCTTAATTGGTGGTGCCGGATTAGCAATTGGCGGCATGGGTTTTAGCGCTAAATCCTATGGTTCAATTTTGGGAGCAAACGACCGTATTAATGTTGCAGTAGTAGGTATACGAGGGCGTGGAGTATCTCATATTGATGCTTGGTGCAATCTGAAAGATAGCCACAATGTACGTCTAAAAACACTTTGCGATACAGACGAGCAATTTTTTGATCCGCGCTCAAAAACGGTTTTAGATAAAACCGGTATCAAACCTTCAACAGAATGGGATATGCGGAAAGTATTAGACGATAAAGAAATTGATATAGTATCA
>JBDNGV010000215.1:0-3615 GCA_041689125.1 Daejeonella sp. | reverse complement strand
TTTTGACCCCTTACCACCCTTGGTCAGGTCATACTCCTTATCACGTGTGACACCAAGTACCGAAAAACGTTTAATATAGGCCGTACCACTTTCCCCATCCCTGTAAATTAGGTTATAAACTGTACGCTCGTCATTCTTTTTAAAAACCTGAGCATGTACTATTCCCTTACCTGCAAAGGTTTTTTCGGCTACCTTTGAAACATTAAACTTACCGTCCTCTTTAAAAACAATCACCTCATCCAGATCAGAGCAATCACATACAAATTCATCTTTGCGAAGTCCAGTTCCAATGAAGCCATCTTCTCGGTTAATATACAACTTTACATTAGCCAGGGCAACTTTTGAAGCCTCCACTCTGTCAAAAGCTCGGATCTCTGTCTTTCGCTCTCTTCCAGCACTATATTTACTTTTTAACTTCTCAAACCAGGCGATGGCATAATCTGTCAGATGTTTGAGATGCTTAGTTACCTCCTTAATATCACTTTCTAATGCTAATAACTGTTCGTCAGATTTCTTAAGGTCAAAGCGGGTAATACTGCTCATCGGTTTATCGATCAGCTTTTTGTAATCTTCAGGAAGAATCTCCCGGTATAATTGGGAGAAGAATGGACTAAACAGTTTATTTAAAACTTCAACAACGGCTTCAAAATTACCAGAACCTTCATATTCAGGATTCTTATACATTCCTTCCTGAATGAATATTTTGAGCAATGAGCTGAAAAAGATCCTTTCCTTCAACTCGGCAAGTTTAATTTCAAGCTCAAGTTTAAGAAGGTTCTTCGTGTGTTGGGTACTCTCGATGAGAATATCATTCACACTCATAAAATATGGCTTATCACCCTTAATAATGCAGGTATTAGGAGAGATCGATACCTCACAATCAGTGAATGCATAAAGTGCATCAATTGTCACATCAGGCGAAATCCCTGGTGCGAGATGAATAATGATCTCTACATCTTTGGCAGTATTATCCTCAATCTTTTTGATCTTGATTTTGCCCTTATCATTGGCTGAGATTACACTGTCGATCAGTCCGCCGGTAGTTGTAGTGTAGGGTATCTCTGTTATTGCGAGAATCTTCTTATCCCGTTCTGTAATCTTTGCTCTAACCCTGATCCTACCACCACGCATTCCTTCATTGTAATTACTGAAGTCGGCCATCCCCCCCATCTGAAAATCAGGAAGGAGATCAGGGCGTTGACCTTTTAAAACTTCAATAGAAGCATCAATCAGTTCCACAAAATTATGAGGCATTACTTTAGTCGCTAGGCCAACCGCAATACCGTCTGCACCTTGAGCAAGTAACAGAGGAAATTTCACAGGAAGTGTAACAGGTTCTCTATTTCGTCCATCGTAACTGCTTTGCCATTCAGTTGTATCAGGATTAAATACTACCTCATTTGCGAATTTAGATAGCCGCGCTTCAATATATCGTGGTGCTGCTGCAGAATCGCCTGTTACAGGATCACCCCAATTACCTTGAGTATCAATCAGCAAATTCTTTTGACCGATCTGAACCATGGCATCCCCGATTGAAGCATCACCGTGTGGATGGTACTTCATCGTGTTTCCAATCACATTAGCAGCTTTATTAAAGCGACCATCATCCATCTCCTTAAGAGAATGTAAAATACGGCGCTGAACCGGTTTTAATCCATCATGAATATGAGGAACAGCGCGATCCAGAATAACATAGGATGCATAATCTAAAAACCAATTTTCATATAAACCGGAAAGCGATGTTACATTATGTAAAGTCTTTTCTTCGCCTGCCGTATTGTTGTTCTCGCTTTCTGTGTTTTCTAATTCTTCACTCATCCTTTAAAATGAAATTCTATTGTGGTAAATATAAGTTATCGAATTAAAATGCAAGTGCTAAGTTTTAAACAGCTCTTAATTAAATTAAATTTAGTGTCGATTAAATAAAATATTGAAGCGGGTAATCATTTCCAAGGCATACTTACAATTAATAGGTTATTTTTCTCTGCAATTCAATTTTTAAAGGTAAATTCAATATAAAAGGCAATCTTTTGTATCCTTTCATCGTGTATATTTAAAATAGCTATTCAATTGAGTAATTCTGAAAACAATTACCTGATCAACTTCGCGAGGATTGCATTCGAGGATTAGCGGGTAGTCAGAAAAAATTGTACTATAATTTTTATGGCTTTGCTATGGGTATTTGTTTAAGATATGCCCGCGACAGGGATGAAGCGGTGGAAATTTTAAATGATGGATTTTATAAAGTTTTAACACGTCTCGATCGGTATGATCCCGCTAAGCCATTTTTGCCATGGCTTTCACGTATAATGACCAATACAGCAATTGACCATTACCGAAGTGAGTTGAAGCACCCAATCACCAGCGACCTAACTGAGCTGGAAGTTCAGGGTAAAGAGGATGATATACAAAGCAAACTTAATTATGATGATCTGATTAAACTCATTCAAACCTTACCTCCAGGATACAGGGCAGTCTTTAACTTATTTGCGGTTGATGGTTATACACATGAGGAAATAGCAGAACAACTGGGTATTTCGGTAGGGACTTCTAAATCAAATTTATTTAAAGCAAGGCAAAAACTTAAATCAATGCTTGAACCAAATGATAAAATAATAGAAATAAAAATAGGTCAGAATACAGCGATAATTTTCAATGAGCAATTTGAACCAAAACAAGACAGACAAATTTTTCAGGCAGGCGCTTAAAAAAGCTCCGGAGCTTTCTCCAACTGAGAAGGACTGGAATGATATGGCGCTTCTTCTGAAAGATGAGCCAAGTAAACAACCTGTAGGTTGGTTTTACTGGCCGATGGGTATTGCAGCAGGATTAGTGATATTTTTATCATTATGGCTTTCCCGCGAACCTGAAACCCGATTGGTTGATGGAGGAAAGATTAAAAGCAGCAAAGTTGATAAGCAAAATATAAATAACAGTTTCCCGAATACTGAAGATGGAAGTACGATTACTCAGCCTTCACAGTCTGATCCGCTTAATTCTGGCGAAGCAAAAATTTCCAGATTGAAAGAAATCTTTGTAAAAAAAGAAAGCAAAAATCAAATTGAAAATTTAATTCTGACAGCGATTAACAATACCATTAATTCAGTAGCCATAAGCCTTTACGAGCCTTTCAATACTGCTCTTTACCAGGGTCTCAGAAATATCAACACAATATCATCAGATAATTTTATTGCAATTAAAACAGTTTCATTAAAAGCTGTAAAAAAATCAACTTTAGACAGCAAATCTAAAGAATTGAAAAGCACAATTGAAAATCCAAACGGGAGACTGGCTTTAAGTATGGCATTTACTACTGATATGAATACTGTAAATGCGATTAACAATAGTAAGTCTGGTCTTAGTTACGGAGTAGGAATCAACTATAGAATTTCGAAGCTGATCTCTGTCGGTACAGGCATCTATTATTCACAAAAGAATTATTCCTCTGATAGATATTCTTATTACACTACAGAGAAGCCGTTTGCTACCTGGGCATCTAACTCAATGCAGATCGATGCATCAAATAATGTAATCGATATCCCGCTTAATTTGAATGTAATGGTCAGTAAAACGAAAAAAATGGGCATCATAGCATCAGCAGGAATATCATCTTAT
>JBDNGV010000214.1:0-1961 GCA_041689125.1 Daejeonella sp. | reverse complement strand
TGATGAAATTACGTTTGCGGGTAAAAAATACAACGAAGCTTCCTATTAAAAACCAGGCTGGAATAGATTTCTTGCTAGAGAATAATTACAAAGAGGTCAGAAGATCAAAAAGAATGATTCTAGGTGCAAAACGTGAATGGATGGCAGAGAATAATTTTAATAGGATAAGTGGAGGATTGGGGTGATTAATTTCATTTTTGAAAGCAATACTTGTGTAGTGTAGGTCGGTTCAGCCCTTTTCTTCGGTTAGTTCCGGCAAGAAATAGCGTTCCGTTTCAAATTACCAGCAGCCGGAAGCTACCTCCTGCGGCAAGGTTTATTTTACCCAAAGCGGTATTTCATAGGGAGGGGCAGCCCGACAAAAGGACCAAAGCCATTTGAAATAAACCCGGGTGGCAGCTGTAGCTTTTTGCAATTGAATTTCATGATATCTTTTAAATCTGAAGCAAAAACTACGGCAGAACACGGGACTGGCGCGACCGAAGAAGCACAGACCTTGCTTTCTAAAACAAATGAAAATTATTCAATTCAAAATAGCCCAGCAAGATTTTATATCGAATCTCAGGTTAATAGATAATTGACAGTTAATAATGAAGAATAGGTGCTTAGTCCTTAACCTCCCCTTTTAAAATGATTAATAAATTACTGCAATTAAACAGTTAGCCGTTAACTCAAAAAAAAGATTCATTATTGTGCATCTCACATCTCATATCTCACATCTCATATATCATATCTCATATATCACATCTCACATCTAAAAAAAAGCTCCACCTTTTGGGCAGAGCTTTTGCTTTACATCATTTTTACCTCTATGAGACGACGTATTCATTAATTCTATCCTTACTTGGAAGTGTTGTTGCTCCCATTAAGAATTCATCGACTTTTCTGGCTGCTTCCCGGCCTTCTGAAATGGCCCAGACCACCAGCGATTGTCCTCTGCGCATATCACCGGCAGTAAATACTTTGGTTACATTGGTTTGGTAAATACCTTCAACTGCTTTCACATTACCTCTTCCATCGAGTTCAAGGCCAGCATTTTCTACTAGTCCTGAATACTGTGGATGTGAGAATCCCATTGCCAAAAGTATTAACTGACAAGGAATTTCGCGCTCAGATCCAGTTATTTCATTGAATTTTACCGGACGACCCATTGAATCAAGTTCCCAGCTGACATCAGAAACCAGAATTGCCCTAAGCTCCCCATTTTCATCACCTAAATAAGATTTGGTATTAATACCCCAAAACCGCTCACATCCTTCTTCATGTGAACTGGTTGTTTTCAAAATCATTGGATAAGTAGGCCACGGCATATTACCTGTACGATCTGCGGGTGGTTGTACCATCAGTTCAAACTGTTTTACCGTGTTAGCATGCTGCCTGTTTGAGGTGCCTACACAATCCGAACCGGTATCACCCCCACCAATCACCACAACATCCCTACCGGTTGCCAGGGTTCGCTCATCTTTAAATGAAATATTACCTACAGTCTTGTTTTGTTGTTTAAGGAAGTCCATCGCAAAATGGATGCCTTTCAAATCTCGTCCGGGGATATTAAGATTGCGTGGAATCGTAGAACCACCAGCAGCAACTACCGCATCATGCTGATCAATGAAGGCCTTCATATCTCCATCTTTACCGACCTCAACATTACAGATGAAGTTCACACCCTCCTGCTTCATAATTTCGAGCCGACGGTCAATTACAGATTTTTCAAGTTTAAAATCAGGTATGCCATAGCGTAAAAGCCCTCCCAAACGATCATCACGTTCATACACCGTCACATTATGACCTGCCTTGTTTAACTGAGCTGCTGCTGCTAAGCCTGCAGGGCCGGAGCCAATAACTGCAACATTCTTACCCGTACGAAGAATCGGCTTAATTGGCTTTACATATCCCTTTGAATAAGCGATCTCGATAATATGCTTTTCGATTTCTTCAATAGCAACCGGTGGCTTATTTAT